>DASQCL010000237.1:0-15489 GCA_035634715.1 Solirubrobacterales bacterium | reverse complement strand
GCGGAAGGCGGTCAGCCGGTGGGGCAGCGCCTACGCCCGCGCCGCGCTCGGCCTCCAGGTGCAGGACCTCACGGGGGGCTTCAAGGTCTTCCGCCGCCCGGTGCTCGAGTCGATCGACCTCGAGTCGCTGGCCTCGGTGGGCTACGCGTTCCAGGTGGAGACCACGTATCGCGCCATCCAGGCGGGCTTCAGGGTGGTCGAGGTGCCTATCGTCTTCCGGGACCGCCGCGTGGGTGAGTCGAAGATGACCAGCGGGATCGTCGCCGAGGCCGCGTGGCGCGTTGCGGCGATGAGGCTCAGAGGACGTTGACCGCGGCCACGCGGTTGCGATCGGCATATGCTTCCGCGCGGGGAAACTCCCCGTCAGCCCACTCCACCGGGCAGCTACTATATTTTGTATAGCAATGGCGTAGGAAAACTCGCCAGAGCGTTTTCGATCAACCAGCGATCAGGAGAGAAGAAGTGACTGGGAAGCTCCCCGACGTGACTGATGGAACGTTCCAGTCCGAGGTGCTCGACGCCGAGCAGCCGGTGCTGGTCGACTTCTGGGCGCCATGGTGCGGGCCGTGCCGCGTGGTCCATCCCATACTCGAGGAGATGGCCGCCGAGCGCGATGACCTTCGTATCGTCAGCGTCAACACCGACGAGAACCAGCAGACCGCCGCCCAGTACGAGATTCTCTCCATCCCAACGCTGATCCTGTTCAAGGACGGGTCGGAGGCCAAGCGGGTCATCGGCGCAATGCCGAAGCGCCGCCTGGAGTCCGAGCTCGAGCCGGCTCTGGCGTAGCTCCGCCGCGGGGGCCTAATGCACCGGCCCGCGTAGGAGGACGTCGAAGTCGTTGCCCGAGTCGCCGCGCAAGGAGCCGGTCAGCGCATGTCCCAGAGCCGTGCGGGCAGCTCGGCCAGCGAGTCGACGACGACGTCGGCGAGCTCGAGCGCCTCGGGCGCCGGCGGGAAGTCCGGGTGCGGCACGACGATGACGGTCATGTTCGCGGCGTCGGCGGAGCGGATTCCGTTGGTGGCGTCCTCGACCGCGGCGCAGGCGGACGGGTCGGCGTCCAGCCGCCGCGCCGCCTCCAGGTAGACGTCGGGAGCCGGCTTGCCGCGCCCGACTTCCTCGGAGGAGACCGTGACGCGGAAGCACGTCGCGAGCCCGGTGAGCTCCAGGACCAGGTCGATCAGCGGGCGGTTGGAGGACGAGGCGAGGCCGAGAGGCCAGGCCTCGGCGAGGGTTCGCACGGTCTTGGCGGCGCCGGGCATCAGCGGGACCTCGCGCTCGTAGCGCTCCCGCAGCCGTTCGACTACGAGCGCCGAGATGTCGTCGGGCTCCGCCCGCACACCGAGCGAGTCCCGCATGTAGCGCGACCACTCGTGCGAGCTCATGCCCATCATCTCCAGCTGGGCCCGGTCGTGCCAGCGGCCGCCGAGCTCCGTCGTCACCCGCTCGCGCACCTCGCCCCAGACCGTCTCGGAGTCGATCAGGAGCCCGTCCAGGTCGAAGATGACGGCCTCGAGGGGAATCGCGACCCCGCCTAGCCTGCCCGCTCCAGGCCGATCCGGAGGTCGCGCCCGTCGATTTCAGTGGCGGAGCCCGCCGTCTCACCGTCGTAGCCGACGGTGGTCGCGAGCGTCTCGCCGGCGACGTAGGCCTCGTGAGCGCGGGCAGCGTCCAGCAGCTCGGAGTCACCGCCGAGGACAAGGCCGATCCGGTCGGTCACCTCGAGGCCGGCGTCGCGACGCGCGTTCTGAACCGCATGGACGATCTCCCGAGCCAGCCCCTCGCGGAGCAGCTCGTCGTCCAGCTCGAGGGCGAGCGCGACGGCTCGACCAGACTCCGCCTCCACGCGGTAGCCGTCCAGCGGCCTCATCGCGAGGCTCAGGTCCTCGGGCTCCAGCTCGTGGTCCTTGCCGTCGACGTTGATCCCGATCTTGCGCTCGCCGGCGATCGCGTCCGCGACTGAGGACGGATCGAGCGCCTCGATCGCCGCCGCGGCCTGTGGCATGAGCTTTCCGAACCGCGGCCCGAGGGAGCGGTAGTTGGGCTTGACGTCGTAGTGGACGAGCTCGGCCTCCTCGGAGACGAACTCCAGCTCCTTCACGTTCAGCTCGGTCTTGACCAGGCCCTCGAGCCGCTCGATCGCCTCGCGCTCCGCGCCGCGGGCGACGATGACGGCCTTTCGCAGGGGCTGGCGGTTCTTCACCTCGCCGTGGGACCGCGCGGCGCGCCCCAGCTCGATCGCACGAAGCGCCGCCTCGACGTCCGCCTCGAGCTCGCGATCGACGTGGGCGGCGTCCGGCTCGGGGAAGTCGGTGAGGTGGACCGAGTCGGGCAACTCGCCGAAGGCCTCCCCCTCACCGCCCACGAGGTTCGCGTAGATCTCGTCCGCAAGGAAGGGGACGAACGGCGCCAGCAGCGCCGACACCGTCAGCAGGCAGTGGCGGAGGGTCGCGAACGCGGCGCGGTCGCCCTCCCAGAAGCGGCGCCGGGACAGCCGCACGTACCAATTGGAGAGCTCGTCGACGTACTCGCCGATCGTCCGTCCCGCCGTCGTGCAGTCGAAGGCGTCCATGCTCTGGATCACCTCACCGACAACTCCCTGCAGGCGCGAGAGCGCCCAGCGGTCGAGCTCCGTGCCCTCGCCGGGCTGGACCTCGCCCATGTGCAATGTGTCCAGCCCCTCGGCGTTCGCGTACAGGACCCAGAACGAGTATGTGTTCCAGAGGGTCGTGAAGAAGCGGTGGACCGTCTCGCCGAGGGTCTCGGTCGAGAAGCGGTAGCCGGCCCAGGGCTGCTGCGCGGTGAAGTAGTACCAGCGGAACGCGTCGGCCCCGTAACGGTCGATCACCTCCCACGGGTCGACGACGTTGCCCCTGCTCTTGGACATCTTCTGGCCCTCGGGGTCGAGGATGAGCCCGAAGCAGACGCAGTTGCGGTAGCTGGTGGAGTCGAAGAGGAGCGTCGAGATCGCTAGCAGCGAGTAGAACCAGCCGCGGGTCTGGTCGATGCCCTCGCTGATGAAGTCGGCCGGGAAGCGCTCGGCGAAGCTCTCCTCGCCCTCGAAGGGGTAATGCCACTGGGCGAAGGGCATCGAGCCCGAGTCGTACCAGGCGTCGATCGTCTCGACGACGCGGCGCATCTCGCCACCGCACGCCTCGCAGTTCAGCGTGACGTCGTCGATATAGGGGCGGTGGAGATCATCGGGGACGGTGCCGCCCCGGTCTCGGAGGTCCTGGATCGATCCCGCGCAGAAGCGCTCTCCGCACTCGGCCGACGTGCACTCCCAGATCGGCAGCGGCGTCCCCCAGTAGCGCTCGCGGGAGAGTGCCCAGTCCTGGTTTCCCTCGAGCCACTTGCCGAACCGCCCGTGCTTGATGTGCTCCGGATGCCAGCCGATCGTCTCGTTCTCGGCCAGCATGCGGTCGCGGACATCGGTCGTGCGGATGTACCAGCTGGACTTCGCGTAGTAGATGAGCGGCGTGCCGCACCGCCAGCAGTGCGGGTAGGCGTGCTCATAGAGCTCGGAGCGGAGCAGACGCCCCTCCTCCTTCAGCGCCTCGATGATGTCTGGGTCGGCCTCCTTGACCTTGCGGCCTGCGAAGGCCGTGATCCGGTCGTCGAAGGTCCCGTCCGGGCGCACCGGGTTCTGAAGCGTGATCCCGTATTGCTCGCCGAGCCGGAAGTCGTCCTCGCCGAAGGCGATAGCGGTGTGCACGAGGCCGGTGCCGTCGTCCGTGGAGACGAAGTCGGCGTCGAGGACCGTGTGGCCGCGCGGCCCGTAGTCGGTGATGTAGTCGAAGGGCGGCTCGTAGGCAGCCCCGGCGAGCGCGCTGCCCGGGAAGGTGGCGAGAACCTCGGCGCCCTCGCCGAAGACGCGCTCGACGAGCGCCTTCGCCACGACGAAGACCTCGTCGGCGCCCTGCGGGCGCACGCGCGCGTACTCGATGTCCGGCCCCACCGCGACCGCGGCGTTCGAGATCAGGGTCCACGGGGTGGTCGTCCACACGACCAGCTGGTCCCCCGCCGCCAGAGGCGGCTTCGGGTCGCGGACCGGCAGCTTCACGTAAACGGAGGGGTCCTCGACGTCCTGATAGCCCTGCGCCACCTCGTGGGAGGAGAGCGCGGTGCCGCAGCGCGGGCAGTACGGGACCACCTTGTGTCCCTGGTAGAGGCGGCCGTCGTCCCAGATCTTTCGCAGCGACCACCAGACGGACTCGATGTAGGAGTCGCGGAGGGTGACGTAGGCGTCGTCCAGGTCGATCCAGAAGCCGATGCGCTCCGTGAGGCGCGCCCAGTCGTCGACGTAGCGGAACACGGACTCCCGGCACTTCTGGTTGAACTCGGCGATCCCGTACGCCTCGATCTCGTCCTTTTCCTTGATGCCGAGCTCCCGCTCGACCTCCAGCTCGACCGGCAGCCCGTGGCAGTCCCAGCCGGCCTTGCGCGGCACGCGGTAGCCGCGCATCGTGCGGTACCGCGGGTAGATGTCCTTGAAGACGCGCGAGAGGACGTGGTGCGAGCCCGGCCTCCCGTTCGCGGTCGGCGGGCCCTCGTAGAAGCTCCAGACGTCGGCGCCCTCGCGCTGGGCGACCGATCGGTGGAAGACGTCGAGGTCGCGCCAGCGCTCGAGGATCCGGTCCTCGAGCTGCGGGAACGATTGCCTGGTGTCCACGGGCCGGTAGGGCATCGACGTCTGATTCTGCCAACCACGCCGCCGGGGACGATCCCGGCGGCGCCCCGGCGGAGCCTGCTACGGGGCGGTCAGCCTCCGACCGCCACCCCGAAGGGCTTCGCACGAACATCCGGTCCTGCGAGTTGAAGGCGATGCCGAAGTTCTCGTCGAGGGGCGGCCCGACGGGCCGTCTCCCGGCACTGTGGGCCTCATCACGTACCGCCCTAGCATGAGGGTGTGAAGCTCGGAGCGGCATTCGCGGTGGCGTTGGTGGCGGCGGGCCTCGCGGCATGCGGGTCCAAGGGCTCGACGAGCGTTTCCAGCGCCTGTCTCGAACCGGTCGGTGCCTGGCTTTCGGCGCTGAAGAGCGCGCCCGGCGCCGTGCGCCTCGGGGGCGACACGCAGATCAGCTCCTGCTTCACGGGTGCCGAGCCACCGGACGTCGCGCAGACGGCGGTCAAGGCCGCGACCGTGCTCAACGCACAGGCGAGACGCGACCCGGGTGGCCAGGCGACCGTCAGCCTCGGCTACCTCGACGGCGCGCTTCACGCGGGCACGGCCCACGTGCCGAGCGAGGCGGACCTCCTGCGCCGGGTCGACACGGCCGCGCGCTACAACCCGCACGGAGGCTCGCTGGGCGCGGCCTTCGAGCGGGCTTTCGGGAAGGGATACGCTGCCGGAGAGGCGACCGGATAGACCAAAGAGAGGAACCATGGCGGCGACGGACACCGAACAGCGCGAGCAGCTCTGGGGGGGAGAAACCATGAAGGCGGTCGAGAACTTCCCCGTCTCCGGGCAGCCGATCCCGGCGCCGGTCGTGCACTGGCTCGGTCGGATCAAGGCGGCGGCGGCACGGGTCAACGCCGAGCTGGGCCTCCTCGATCCCGACATCGCGGAGCGCATCGGCGCCGCCGGCGACGCAATCGCAAAGGGGGAATACGACGACCAGTTCCCCGTCGATGTATTCCAGACCGGCTCTGGGACCTCGTCGAACATGAACGCGAACGAGGTGATGGCGAACCTCGCCGGCGACGACGCCCACCCGAACGACCACGTGAACATGGGCCAGTCGTCGAATGACGTCTTCCCGTCGGCGGTGCACCTCGCGGCGCTGGAGCAGGTCAGCCACGATCTGCTGCCGGCGATGGACGAGCTCGCGTCGGCGCTCGAGCGCAAGTCCGAGGAGTTCGCCGACGTCGTCAAGGCCGGGCGCACGCACCTGATGGATGCGGTTCCGGTGACGCTCGGGCAGGAGTTCGGCGGCTACGCGGCGCAGATCCGCCTCGGGACCGACCGCCTGCGCGGCACGCTGCCCCGGGTGGGCCAGATCCCGCTCGGCGGCACGGCCACCGGCACCGGACTCAACACCCACTCGGAGTTTGCGCAGCGGGTCCGGACCAAGCTGACGGAGGCGACCGGCCTCGAGATCTCGGAGCCGGCCGACCCCTTCGAGGCGCAGGGCAACCGGGATGCTCTGGTAGAGCTCTCCGGAATGCTCAAGGTCGTCGCCGTCTCGCTCAACAAGATCGCGAACGACCTCGCGCTCATGGGCTCCGGGCCGCGCGCCGGGCTGGCCGAGATCAAGCTGCCGGCGCTACAGAAGGGCTCGTCGATCATGCCGGGCAAGGTCAACCCGGTGATCCCGGAGGTGACGATCCAGGTCGCGGATCAGGTGGTCGGCAACGACGCCGCCATCACGATGGCGGGCTCCCAAGGCCAGTTCGAGCTGAACGTCCGGGTGCCGCTGATCGCCCGCAACCTGCTCGACTCGATCAAGCTGCTCGCCGCCGCGTCGCGGCTCCTGGACAAGAAGTGCGTGAAGGGCATCGAGGCCGACGAGGAGGTCACGAGCCGCCACGCCGAGGCCACGCTGGCGACGGCCACCGCCCTCAATCCGCACATCGGCTACGACCGCGGCGCCGAGATCGTCAAGGAGGCCCACGAGTCCGGGCGGCCGATCCGGGAGGTCGCCCGCGAGATGGGCGTCGACGAGAAGATCCTGGACGAGGCCCTCGACCACCGCAAGATGGCACGGCCGCACGACTAGCCGCCGGTCATCGATTGGACAAACGTTCGGCGACCCCACGAGGGGGTGTTAGCAAGCTCGACGGCCAGCCGTACGCACCGCGCCCGGCGTAACGCTGGGGCCCGCCGATCGACTAATCAGCAGTTGCCATTACTGACTGAGAACTTGATCGGAAGGACCACATGACGACCGAGAACGGCACCACGACCACGACGGAGAAGGCGACGTTCGGCGCCGGCTGCTTCTGGCAGGTCGAGGCCGCGTTCCGCGAGATCGACGGCGTGATCGACACGGCCGTGGGCTATGAGGGCGGCCACGTCGACAACCCCACTTACGAGCAGGTCTGCTCCGGCGACACCGGCCACGTCGAGGTCTGCCAGGTCACGTTCGACCCCGCCAAGGTGAGCTACGAGGACCTGGTCCAGAAGTACTTCGAGATCCACGACCCCACGCAGCTCAACCGCCAGGGCCTGGACTTCGGCTGGCAGTACCGGTCGGTGATCTTCGCCGGCTCATACGAGCAGGCCGAGATCGCCCGCAAGGTCATCGAGGGTGCGCAGGATCGCTTCCGCGATCCGATCGTGACCGAGATCGAGCCCGCGGCACCGTTCTGGCGCGCCGAGGAGTACCACCAGTGCTACCTCGAGAAGCGCGGCTCCCGAGGTCTCCTGGGAATGCTGCTCGGGCGCTAACGGCACCGACCTCTCGGCCTGGTGTACATGGGCGTCCGTTCCCCTCGACGCCGAACGGGAGACTGCGCTCGGGCCGTCGCACGGTCAAGGACGCCTCAACGAATTACTGGCTCGCGTTTGGTCCCTTGCGGCGAGAGCCGACCACAACCTCCCGCACCTCGATCGGTTATACAACCGGTGAGGGATCACAGCAACCTTCGAAGGGGAACGGATCAAACGACTTCCAGCACTGCTGCTTGGAGCCGGCGTGGCTCTGATGGTCGGCGCCCCGCTTGCATTCGCCGACCACGGCACGATCCACGACAAGGTCGGGGACGTGAAGTTCAACCCGCCCGGCAAGAAGGCCGACTACGACATCACCCGCGCCTCGTGGAGCGTGAAGCGCGGGCGATTCATCCACACGGTCTCCGTTCGGGGACGTGTCGGTGACCCGCGGACCGGGTTCGGCCCCCTTCCGCAACTACAGATCGGCGTCCCAAATCAGGGGGCTGCGAAGGGCGGTTGCGAGTACACCGTCCGGGTGCCGGCCGGCGGCCGCGGCGCCCTGAGCGCCTCGGGCTGCCCCTCGCGAGCGGCGAAGCAGGAGCGCGGCGACGGCGTTTCCGTCGAGAAGGTGAGCCGCCACACGGTCAGGTACAAGATCCGCGAGGACGTGATCGGGAATCCGACTGCGTACCAATGGCGCTTCGACCTACCCGCGAGGGCGTGCCGCCGGTGCGTCTACGACCGGATCCCCAACAACCACGACAAGTGGCACATCCTCCACCACGGACCCCCGCCGATCAGCCCGATTCAGCACGTGGTGATCATCTACCAGGAGAATCACAGCTTCGACAACGTGTTCGGGCGCTATTGCGTGGAGTCGGGCACCTGCGACGGAACGACCGAGGCCACGCTCCCGGACGGCTCGACGATGCCGCTCAGAACCTCGCCGGACGTGGTGCCTGACGCCGGACACCGGACGCAGGCTCAGGTGAAGGCGATCAACGGCGGCAGGATGGACGGCTGGCCCAGGATCGGCAGTTGTAGCGCGCAGCACAACTACCAGTGCATGACGCAGTACGCCCCGAGCCAGATCCCGAACCTCACCCGGCTCGCGAGCTCGTTCGCCATCTCGGACCACACCTTCCAGACCTTCAGCGTCCCGAGCTTCGGCGCCCACATCGAGCTCGTCTCCGCGAGCCTCGACGGGTTCACGGGGGACCCGCCCGCTCGAAAGCCCGACCAGCCCCGGGGCACGGGTTGGGGATGCGACTCGCACCTGGACGCTCCCTGGCGCGCGAGCCCCGACGGCAGGATCAGCTACCAGCCGTCCTGCATTCCGGACTACCAGCTCGACCCGTCCAAGTATCCGTACGGCGGCGCCTACGCCAAGACGCGCGTGAAGCCCATGCCGACGATCATGGACGAGCTCAACAAGGCCGAGCTGAGCTGGAAGCTCTACACGGCTGCCCCCGGCAACGGGTACCTCTGGGCGATCTGCCCGACCTTCGCGCAGTGCCAGTACACGGGCGACCACAGCAACCAGCAGCCGACCGCGCGGGTGCTGCTCAACGCCAAGGAGGGCAACCTCCCCAACTTCAGCGTGGTCCTGCCGACCGTCCGGGTGTCACAGCACAACGACGGCTCGATGGCCGCGGGCGACAACTGGATCGGACAGGTCGTCTCGGCGATCGAGAACGGCCCGGACTGGCGGTCGACGGCGGTCTTCATCACCTACGACGACTGCGGCTGCTTCTACGACCACGTTGCGCCGCCGTCGGGGCTCGGGATCCGGACGCCGATGACGATCGTGAGCCCCTGGGTGAAGGCGGGGACCGTGGACTCGAATGATGCCTCGATCGCCTCGATGCTCGCGTTCACCGAGCACAACTTCGGCCTGTCACCGCTGAACGAGAACGACGCCAACGCCTATGACTACGCGAACTCGTTCGACTACAGCCAGGCGCCGCTGGCCCCAGTGCCGATGACCCACTCGAAGCTGTCGCCGCGAGCGAAGAAGGTCTCGCGGCACCCTGTCGAGGACCCGGACGGGACCTGAGCGCCGCTCCTAGAGGTTGACGGCGACGTACTTCGTCTCGAGGTACTCCTCGATGCCCTCGTTGCCGCCCTCGCGCCCGATGCCCGACTGCTTGACGCCTCCGAACGGGGCGCCCGCGTTGGACACCATGCCCTGGTTCAGGCCGATCATCCCGGTCTCGAGGCCCTCGCAGACGGTCAGCGCCCGCTTCAGGTCGCGGGTGAAGACGTAGGCGACGAGGCCGTACTCGGTGTCGTTGGCCGCGGCGATCGCGTCCTCGGTCGAGTCGAACGACGCCACCGGCGCGACGGGGCCGAAGATCTCCTCCTTGAGCAAGCGGGCATCCGGCGGCACGTTGCCGAGCACCGTCGGCTCGTAGAAGTAGCCCGCGCCGTCGGCACTGCTCCCGCCGACGAGCACCTTGGCGCCCCTGCCCGCCGCGTCGTCCACGAGGTCGGCGACCTTGCCGCGCTGGTCGTCGTCGATGAGGGGCCCGACATCGACGCCCTCCTCCGTGCCGCGGCCGACGCGGAGCTTGCCCATGCGCTCGGCAAGCCTGTCCGTGAACTCGTCCGCGATCGAACCGGCGACGTGGAACCGGTTAGCGGCCGTGCAGGCCTCCCCGATGTTCCGCATCTTGGCGATCATCGCGCCGTCGACCGCTGCGTCGAGGTCGGCGTCCTCGAAGACCAGGAACGGAGCGTTGCCGCCGAGCTCCATCGAGACCTTGAGGATGTTCTCGGCCGACTGCTCGATCAGGGTGCGCCCGACCTCGGTGGAGCCCGTGAACGACAGCTTCCGCAGCCGCGGGTCTGCGATCACCGGGCCGGCGACGGCACCCGACGATGAGCTAGTGATGATGTTGAGAACGCCACCGGGGAGCCCGGCCTCCTCGAGCAGCTGGGCCAGCGCGAAGGCCGAAAGCGGCGTGAGCTTCGCCGGCTTCCAGACCATCGTGCAGCCGGCGGCGATCGCGGGGCCGACCTTGCGGGTGCCCATCGCCATCGGAAAGTTCCACGGGGTGATGAAGAACGACGGGCCGATCGGCTGGCGCAGCACGAGCACGCGGCTTGCCCCGTTGCCGGCCGTCTTGTAGTAGCCGTCCGTCCGCAGGGCCTCGCCCGAGAACCAGCGGAAGAACTCCGCCGAGTAGGTGATCTCGCCCTTCGACTCGGCGACCGTCTTGCCCATCTCCAGGGTCATCAGGAGCGCGAGCTCATCAGCGCGCTCGTTCAGAAGCTGGAACGCGCGGTGCAGGATCTCCGAGCGTCGGTTGGGCGGGGTGGCGGCCCACTCGGCCTGCATCCCGACGGCGGCGTCGAGCGCGGCCTTAGCGTCATCGGGAGTCCCGTCGGCGATCTCGCAGAGCGTCTCGCCGGTCGCCGGGTCCTCGACCGGGAGAGTCCCGCCGCCGCTCGCATCGCGCCATTCGCCGCCAATGTAGAGCTGCTTGGCGACCTTGTCGACGACGGTTTGCTCCTGGGTGGCGATGGCCATGTGAAACCTCCGTTGGTGATTCCGTTTCCAAACTACCCGACGGCACGCCCTACGATCATCCAGGCAGGGAAGTGTGGGCCGCGGTCGAAGCGCGATCCGGGGGCCCACTTCAGTGGCAGGCTCGAGGCAGATGGACAGGACGCGAGCAAAAGGACTTGCCGTTGTCGCGCTGGCATGCGCGGCGATGGCCGCGATGGCCGGAGCGTCGAGCGCCGCCGCGGCGAAGTGGGTCATCCACGGGCGCGGCTTCGGCCACGGCGTCGGCATGAGCCAGTACGGGGCCTACGGCTACGCCAAGCACGGGCGCGACTACAAGTCGATCCTCAAGCACTACTACCGCCACACCCGCATCGGCAACGCGGACGGCTCGGTCAAGGTGCTCCTTGCCTCGGGCCGCGGATCGGTCGGCTTCGCCAACGCCCACAAGGCCTGCGGTAAGCGCCTTCACCGCGGGCGCGGGTACGCCTTCGCCGAGTCCGGCTCGCGCGTGATCCTGGAGAGCGGCCGCGGTCGCAGGATCACCAAGTGCGGGCGGTCGGGAACCGCAAAAGGGGGCCACGGCATCCAGGTGAGCGGCAAGGGCACCTACCGCGGCAAGCTGATCGCCAAGGCCTCCGGCGGCCTCCTGGTCGTCAACAAGGTGAGCCTCGACGACTACACGCGAGGGGTCGTCGCCAACGAGATGCCGTCCTCGTGGCCCCAGAACGCTCTGCGCGCCCAGGCCGTCGCGGCGCGGTCGTTCGGGCTGTCGTCGCACGCGGGCCATGGCTTCAACGTCTACGACGACACCCGTAGCCAGGTGTACGCCGGAAAGGGCTCCGAGACCAAGGCCACGAACAAAGCCGTGCGCGAGACCAGCGGCCAGATCCTGCGCTACCACAAGCAGACCGTCCTGGCCCTCTTCTTCTCGACCTCGGGCGGCAAGACCGAGAGCAATCAGTTCGCGTTCGGATCGAGCCCGATCGCGTACCTGCAGTCGGTCAAGGACCCGTACGACAACATTTCTCCCTACCACACGTGGACCGTCCACGAGTCGCAGGGCGAGATGGAATCCGCCCTCAGCGGCCTCTTCAGTGGCCGCCTGAAGAAGGTCAAAGTGACCAAGACGGGCGACTCGCCGAGGATCGTCAAAGCGAAGGTCGTCGGCTCGAAGGGGAGCTCCAGCGTCAGCGGCGCGACACTCCAGGGGAGCCTGGGCCTGATGAGCACCTGGGCCAGATTTCACCGGCACTAGGCCGATCCCGGTTTAAGATCGGGACGGGACGACGACCACCAACGCGGTCAAGGTCACCGCCTAGTCCAGCATCAACCGTCCGGGTACGGCTGCAGCGGGATCCCGTGGCCGGTGTCGCGTGTGCCGTACTCGTAGGCCGCCGCACCCGTCAACACCAGGCGCTGCGGCGGGCGCCCGTCCCGCTCGACCTCCAGCTCCAGGTCGGAGATCGAGCAGTTCAGCGTGTTGTGCTCGGGGCCCTTCGGGTCCGCGTATACCCAGGCGACGAAGTTGCGCTGCTCCGAGCCCGCGCGGCCGCGGAGCTTCACCCCCTTGCCCGAGATCTGGAACCGGCAGCTCGTGGGCTGTTCGGCGACCTTCGTGGACAGCATGCGGTCGAAGCCTCCGAGGCGGTGCTCGGTGGCGCCGATACGCAGCATGCCGTTCGCGACCCAGGGCGTCGTGACCGGGCCGATCTTGATGCGGCCCGCCGCCATGTCGAAGTACGTCGGCTCCTCGTCGTCCAGGAACGCGCCCTGGATCCACACCCACCGCTCCGCGTGCTCGGCGCCCCAGTTGTGGCCGATCATCCCCGGCCACTGCGCGAGGTCGATCTCGTCGCCGTCGATCGTCAGCCGGCCGTCGAACCGCGCGCTCGGATATGGGGAGAGGAACTTGGTGCGTGGCACCGGGGCGTCGTAGAGGCGGTCGTAGGGCAGATGGTGGAAGGGCTCGCCCTCGTCGGTGAAGCGCAGGTCCCAGCTCGCCTTGACGTCTCCGGCCTCGATCTGGCCGGTGGCATGGCCGGGGTCGAGCTGCGCGCCGTCAATGCGGATGTAGGAGCCCTGCGGCGCCGAGAGCTCCGCGGCCTCGAAGCTCGCCTTCGCGGCCCGCGGCCCGGGGGCCTCGGCGTCGAAGACAGTCAGCCAGAGGGCCGCCGTGGGATCGGCGTCGGGCCGTTTGTGCACCGTGTGGCGGATCCAGATCCCCTGGCCTCCGCCGGGTCGCGTGGCCTTGATGAAGTAGCTCTCGTAGTGGCCGGCGCCGCGATCGACGCCGGCGAACCGCGGGGCGCTTCGCACGGCGCCACCCTAGTGGGTCATAACCCAACCTACGACCCACCCCGGCCGTCAGCTCCAGTGATCCCACTGCCGGAGGTACTTCGTCACCGTCCTCATCGCATGGCCGCCGGAGTACCAGCCGGGCTTCGACCACAGCTCGAAGTGCAGGTGGCAGCCGGAGGCGTCCCCGGTGTCGCCGACCTTCCCGATCTGCTCGCCGGTGCGGACCCGTTGGCCCTGCTTCGCGCGCTGACCCCGCTGAAGGTGCATGTACACGTAGTCATGCCCCGTCGACTTGCCGTCGATGACGATGTAGTACCCGGCACCGCCCGCCTGGTAGCCGCTGTACTGCACGCGGCCGCCGCGCGCGGCGACGATCCGCTTGCCGCAGTCGGCGAGGATGTCCTGGCCCTGGTGCACGTGGCCGGCGCGAGGGGCTCCGTAGCCGTCGCCGTAGCTGTGCTTCCCGCGCAGCGGGAACTTGTCCGGGAAGAAGCTGACCGAGCGGTCGTCGCCCTTGGTGCGGCTGCGATCGACGTCCGCGCCACGCTTGGTGCGGATGCGGAAGAGGTACGTGCCCTTCTTCGCGGCCTTGCCGTGGCGGTTGTTGCCGGACCAGGTCACCTTGTGGCTCCCGGGCTCGAGGTCGTCCTTCCGCCACACCTTGATCACCCGCCAGTTCTGGCGGTTGACGAGCTGGATCTTCATGTTGCGCGGACGGTCGCCGCTGATCGTGTAGCGGTAGGTCGCGCGGTTCTTGCCGTAGAAGAAGACCTTGCTCGGCCCCGCGGACTCTGCCTTGAGGCGGACCGAGCCCCCGCCGGACTTGCCGCCGCCGCCTCCGGACGTCGAGGTGCCGCCCCCGCCCTTCGCAGGCGTCGTGTCCGGGGTGGTGGTCGTCCCCTGCGGGGGCGAGGTCGTCGTGGTAGTGCCGTCCTGCGCGAACGCGAGCCCGGCGGTCGCCGCCATGGTGGCGGTCACGGCCACGAGCGCGATTATTGCCTTACGCCGGGCAGCGCCCGGGTGCGGTTCATCGGTTCTGCGGCTCAACTCGGAAGCCTCCTCTTTCTCGGGCCTACGGAGTTAGCTGTCGGGCTCGCACTGAAAGAGCAGCGCTACGGCCGTATCGCCGATTCGCCCCTGGGGCACACGCCCCGTTGGTTCCCCCGCTCCCGGACACTGAGCGCACCGGGATTCGGCATTGCTAAGGCTTGCTCACAAAAGAGCGATCACAGGCTAACAAACCGGAGGGCGGCCTTCGTTACACCCCGGCTTGCTTCGCTGAGCGTGCCTAGACGCGGATCGTGATCACGTCGCCGTCACGCACGATGTAGTCGCGGCCCTCGATCCGCAGGAGTCCCCGGTCGCGCGCGCCGGTGTAGCCGCCCGAGGCGATCAGGTCGTCCCAGCCGATGACCTCGGCCTTGATGAACGCGTCGGCGATCTCGGTGTGGACGACCGCCGCGGCGTCGAGCGCCGAGGAGCCGCGCCTCAGCGAGCGGGCCATCGCCTCCTTCTCCTCACCGGCGGTGTAGAAGGTCAGCAGGCCGAGCAGGGAGTAGGCGGCGAGCGTGAGCCGTTCCAGGCCCGATTCCGTGAGCCCGTACTCGGCGCGCAGCTCCGCTGCCTCGTCGGCGCCGAGCTCAGCGAGCTCGTGCTCGATCCGGGCCGAGAGCGCCACAGCCTCGGCGCCCGCTGAGGAAGCGTGCTCGGCGACCGCAGCGGGCACCTCGCCCTCACCCTCGGCGACGTTGGCGACGTACAGCATCGGCTTGCTCGTCAGCGCGTGGAGCCGTCTTGGTGCATCCGTGGCCCTTCCCTCGGCCGGCACCGTCCTCACGGGGCGCCCGTCGCCGAGTGCGCTCACCACCTCGCGCAGCCATTCCGCCTCGGCGACGACCTCGGGATCGCCGCGCTTGGCCTGCTTCTCCACCCGCTCGAGGCGCCGGGTCGCCTGATCGAGGTCGGCGAGCAGGAGCTCGGCTTCGATCGTCTCGATGTCGCGCACCGGATCGACGCTGCCGTCGGGGTGGATGACGTTCTCATCGGCATGGCAGCGGACCACGTGGCAGATGGCGTCGCTCTCGCGGATCGCGGCCAGAAACTGGTTGCCGAGCCCCTCGCCCTCCGATGCCCCCTTGACCAGCCTGGCGATGTCGGCGAAGTTGATCGTCTCGGGCACCACCTCGCTCGAGCCGACCACGCGCGCGATCTCGCCCAGGCGCGCGTCGGGAACCGCTGCCACCGCCACGTTCGGCTCGATGGTCGTGAACGGGTAGTTGCCCACCTGGGCGCCGCCGCGCGTCAG
>DASQCL010000236.1:0-4316 GCA_035634715.1 Solirubrobacterales bacterium | reverse complement strand
GAAAGGTCCATGGCCCGCGAAGCCGCTGGGCTGCGGGGTAACTCCCCCGCTTCTGCTTTGCGCGAAAAGCAGAAGCGAGGCGCATCAGTGACCTTTCCCGGCCCACCGTGAAAGCTGCCGGTTAGCTCGGCACGGTAGGTTCAGCACGAGGAGAGGAACACGTCTTGCTGATCAAGCATCCCGTCAACGGGGTTCACGCTGTAGGGCCGGCGCGACTGCCCGCGACCACGGCCGCGGCCGTGGTCGCGTTGCTGATGCTGTGGCTGGTACCGGCCCAGAGCGCCGCCGCCAAGCACAAGGGCCTCAAGATCGACATCCTCTCAACCCGCGCCGATCTGATCAGCGGCGGCGAGGCGCTGGTCGCGATCCGTGGCGCGCACTCGCTTCGCGGGCTCAAGGTCAAGGCGGCCGGCAAGTCGCAGACGAAGCGCTTTCAGCTCGTCGACGGGACTCCCGAGGGCGTCGTCAAGGGCCTGGCGCGGGGCCGTAGCAGCATCGTCGTCCGTCAGGGCCGGAAGGGCGCCCGGCTCCGGGTCACCAATCACCCCTCCGGCGGCCCGGTCTTCTCCGGCCCGCAGCTGAAGCCCTGGCGCTGCCAGGAAGGCGCGACCGACTCCAAGTGCGACCAGCCGCCGACCTACAGCTATCTGTACATGTCGACGAACGGGTCGAGCCTGCAGCCCTACGATCGCAACGACCCACCCTCGGATGTCGCGACGACGACAACCGACCAGGGCGTCAAGGTCCCGTTCATAGTCCGGCTAGAGCAGGGCTATATCGACCGCGACCAGTACGCGATTGCGGCGCTGTACCAGCCCGGCAAGCCATGGACCGCGACCCGGCCGCAAAGGCAGTTCAACGGCAAGCTGCTGATCACCCACGGCTTCGCCTGCGGCGTCGCATATCAGACCGGGACGGCGCCCTCGGTCACGGAGGGCACTGCCGTAGTGGCCCTGGGCCGCGGCTTCGCGACGATGTCGAACGCCCTCGACCACAGCGGCCACAACTGCAATATCGCGGTCCAGGCTGAGTCGCTCGTGATGACCAAGGCACACCTGATCGACAACTACGGGGCGCTCCGCTACACCATCGGCGTGGGCTGCTCGGGGGGCTCGCTCGCCGTGCAGTGGATCTCCAACGCCTATCCCGGCATCTACCAGGGGATCCTGCCGAGCTGCTCGTTCCCCGACGCCTGGTCGACGGCGACGCAGTTCCTCGACTACCACCAGACGCTGCGCTACTTCAAGAACCCGACTCTTTGGGGCGCCGGCGTGGCGTGGACACCAGCGCAGATGGGGGACGTCGAGGGCGGTCCTGACGGCGTCGTGAACGCGCAGGTCTCCGACGCCGCTCAGTTCCACGTCGTGATCCCGACCGATCCATGCGCCGGGGTCAGCGACCAGCAGCGCTACGACCCGACGACCAACCCCGGCGGCGTGCGATGCACGATCCAGGACGCTGCGATCAATGTGTTCGGACCGCGGCCGAGGTCGGAGTGGACGCCGCAGGAGCAGCAGATTGGCCACGGGTTTGCCGCCACCCCGGTGGACAACGTCGGCGTGCAGTACGGGCTCGGCGCCGTGCAGAAAGGCCAGATCACCCCGGCCCAGTTCGTCGATCTCAACAAGAAAGTGGGCGGCCTTGACCCCGACGCGAACTACACGGCGCGACGGACGCGCGCCAACCACTCGGCGCTCCGCAACGCCTACCGCAGCGGCATGATCAATGAGACCAACAACCTCAACCGGACGGCGATCATCGACTGCCGCGGGCCCAACCCGGGGCTCTTCCACGACGCCTATCGCGCCTTCGCGGTTCGCGCCCGGCTTGACCGCGCGCAGGGCGGCCACGGCAACCAGCTGATCTGGGAGGGGCCCGTGAACCTATCGGCCGACACGCAGTGCGAGCTCAACAGCTTCCTGGCGATGGACCGATGGCTGACGGGGGTCGAGAGGGACCGCTCGAAGGCTCCACTGGCGAGAAAGATTGTCCGCGACAACCCTGGCCTGACGGACCGCTGCTACGACGGCAACGGCCGCAAGCTCTCAGACGGCCTCTGCCCAGCCGGCGTGGTGAACGTCGAGGGCACCCCACGCACGGTCGCCGGCGATTCGATCACCACCGACGCGAACAAGTGCCAGCTGAAGCCGCTCGACCGCAACGCGGACTACGGGCCGCTGCCGTTCACGGACGCGCAGTGGAACAAGCTGAAGGCGGTCTTCCCGAGGGGCGTCTGCGACTACTCGAGGCCGGGGGTCGAACAGCAGGGAACGATCCCGTGGCAGACCTACCAGAACAGCCACGGCGACGCGATCTACGGCGGCAAGCCGCTAGGGCCCGCGCCGAAGAGCAACGGCTTCAAGGTGAAGCGGCGCTAGTGGCGAGCGCCCGTCGCGGGCAGGCGTGGTGGGCGACCCGCTCAATGCTCGCTCGGCGGAGAAGCTGACGGGAGCTCTCATCACTTCTGCTTTCGCGTGAAGCAGCAGTAAGGAGGTTCCACTTGGCGGCGTGACTAGGCGTTCGCCCCGGCACCGGCCGCTCCGGTCGAGGGCCAAACCCGGGCCGTCGACAAGCTCCGTGATCGAGTGGGGCGCCTCGCCGCCGAGGTCCAGCGGCTTCGGAAGGAGGTTCGAGCGGGCGGCTGAATCGAGCCGGCCCGTTTGAACCCACGGGCGCTGCCAGACGTACACCGGGCCGTTCGAGCCCCGGACCCTGTCCGGGGCTTGCCTACAGCGGGGCAACCCGGAAAGGAGCTCACTTGATGAGAACGCGACTCCAGCTTGCCATCCCGGCGGTCGGCCTTCTCGGCCTGATCGCGCTCGCCGGCTGCGGCAGCAGCAGCTCGACGACCGCGAGCGAATCGACCGCGGCAGCCACCACATCCACGTCGGCGTCCTCCGGCGGCGGGGCGAGGACGGTCGACGTCGCCGACAACCCGAAGCTCGGCCAGGTCCTCGTCGACTCCCAGGGACACACGGTCTACATGTTCGAGAAGGACGAGAGCGACGAGTCCTACTGCAACGGCTCCTGCGCCAAGGCGTGGCCGCCGGTCACGACGAAGGGCCAGCCGCAGGCCGGCTCGGGCGTCTCGGCGTCAAAGCTGACAACGCTCAAGCGCGACGACGGGAGCACGCAGGTCGTCTTCGACGGGCACCCGCTCTACACGTACGTGAAGGACGAGGACACCGAGGACGCCTACGGCAACGGCCTCGACCAGTTCGGTGCTGAGTGGTACGGGCTGCACCCGAACGGCCAGAAGTCCGAGGCGAGCAGCGAATCCTGACCTGACAGACTGGCGGCGTGCCTGCCTCGCGCAGCTACGACCGAAGCGCCGCCGATCTGCGACCCGTGCAGATCGATCCGGGGTTCGTCCGCACGGCGGACGGCTCTGCGCTCTACGCGCAGGGCGAGACCCGGATCATCTGCACCGCGTCGGTCACGACTTCCGTGCCTCGCTGGATGGAAGGCTCGGGCCGCGGCTGGGTGACGGCGGAGTACGCGATGCTTCCGGCGTCGACCGGGCAGCGCAAGGAGCGCGATACCAAGAAGGGCCGACAGGACGGTCGTGGTGTGGAGATCCAGCGCCTGATCGGCCGCTCGCTGCGGTCGATCGTGGACCTCGAGGCCCTCGGCGAGCGCAGCGTCTACGTCGACTGCGACGTGCTCCAGGCCGACGGCGGCACGCGCTGCGCGTCGATCACCGGCGGCTACGTCGCCCTGCGGCTGGCGCTGGAGGCGCTGATCGAGGCCGGGGATCTCGAGCGGATGCCCCTGACCGGGTCGATCGCCGCCGTCAGCTGCGGCATTGTGGACGGCGACGCCCTGCTCGATCTGGACTACTCCGAGGATTCGCGGGCGGAGGTCGACGCCAACGTGGTGATGAGCGGCGACGGTGGCCTCGTCGAGGTGCAGGCGACGGCGGAGCGCATGCCGGTCTCCCGAGCCTCGTTCGATGATCTGCTCGCGCTCGCGGAGCCGGCGATCGAGGTGCTCCGCGATGCCCAGGAGGCAGTCGCGAAGGCCGGCCTGGACTGACGTTCGAGCCGCGCGAGTCGCGACCACGGCCGAGCACTATCGTGGCCCCATGACGCGGATGCCACGGATGGCGGTTGCGGCGCTAACCGGTATCCGCGGCAATCGGCGACAGGATCACCGCCACGGCGACGAACGCCAACCACAGCACCTCGGAGTTCTCGGCGCCGCGCAAGGTGGTCGCCCTTAGGCGACCTCGTTGCATGACGCCGTGGGACCCGGTCCGGGTCGCACGGCCCTCTGACAAACTCGCTCGGCTGATGGCGCTGGAACGAGCGGTAGTG
>DASQCL010000235.1:0-3289 GCA_035634715.1 Solirubrobacterales bacterium | reverse complement strand
TACGGGTCGAGCGGCATCCCGCTGGCCTTCAGGATCAGCTCGGCCTTCCCATCCGCCTCGAGCCGGTCCAGGATCTCCTGCGATCGCTTGTCCTGCCAGGTGACGACCGTGGTGAGCGCCTTGCCGGTCTCGGCGTCCCACGCCAGGACGGACTCGCCCTGGTGGTCGAGGCCGCAGGCCGCGATGTCGGGCTCGTCCTGGAGGAGCTCGCCGACGGCCCCGACCACCGCGTCGACGATCACCTCGGGGTCCTGCTCGACCCAGCCGGGCTTGGGGTGGATCAGCGGCTTCTCCCGGCGGGCCTCGTTGACCGGCTTCAGATCACCGTCGAAGACCACCGCCTTGACGGCCGACGTGCCCTCGTCGATGCCGAGCAGGAGGCTCATCTTGCACCGGCGCCCTCCCGCACGGCCGCGTCAGCGCGAATCCGCTTGCCCTCGGGGTCGAAGAGGGGCTCGCTCGCGACCTCCCCTTCGACCCAGCGCCCAAAGATCTCCACCGCGACGGCGGTGCCCACGTCAACGAACTCAGGGGGCACGTACGCGTATGCGATCGAGCGGCCCACCGTGTAGCCGTAGCCACCGGTGGTAACGCGACCGCGGATCTCGCCATCTATCCGCACCGGTTCGTTGCCGAGCGCGACCGATCGCGGATCCGATAACACCAGGCACGCGAGCCTAGCGCGAGGGCCGCGGTCCTTTGCCTCCAAGAGCCCCTCCCGTCCGATGAACCCGCCCTTCTTGTCGAGCTTGACGCAGAAGCCCACCCCGCCCTCGTAGGGCGTCTCGTCCGGGGTGATGTCCGCGCCCCAGACCCGGTAGCCCTTCTCCAGGCGCATCGAATCGATCGCCCGATAGCCACCCCCGACGATCCCGTGCGGCTCCCCCTCCTCCCAGATCGCCCGCCATAGCCCAAGGCCGTACTCGGACGGGCAATAGAGCTCCCAGCCGAGCTCGCCGACGTAGGTCACGCGAAGCGCTCGCACCGGCACATTGCCGACGGTGATCTCGCGCAACGACATGTACGGGAACTCCTCGTTCCCGAGGTCCGCCGGAGTGAGCGGCTGAAGCACGTCGCGTGCCCGGGGGCCCCAGATCCCGAAGCAAGCCCATTGCGAGGTGGTGTCGTGGACCTGCACGCTGCCGTCCCCGGGAAGGTGGCGGCGGATCCACTCGCGATCGTGGTTGCCGAAGGCCGTGCCGGTGACGATCGAGAAGCGATCCTCGGCGAGGCGCGCGACGGTGAAGTCGCACTCGATTCCGCCGCGGCGGTTGAGCATCTGCGTGTAGGTGATCTTCTGTGGCTCGCGGGCGACCCGGTTGTCGCACAGGCGCTCGAGGAGCTCCGCCGCGCCGGGTCCCTCGATCTCCATCTTCGAGAACGAGGTCTCGTCGAAGATCGCCACGCCCTCCCGCGTGGCCTCGTGCTCGGCTCCGATCGCCGGGGACCAGTGCTGGCCGGCCCAGCCCCGCGGGCGCAACGACTCGGCTCCGCGTGCCGCGTTCGACTCGTACCAGTTGACCCGCTCCCAACCCGACTTCTCGCCGAATGCCGCCCCGCGCTCGCGATGCCAGGCGGTTGCGGGAGAGACCCGGAGCGGCCTCCCCGCGCTGCGCTCATGGTTCGGGTAGCGGATGTCGTAGTAGGTCTCGTAGGTCTCCTTGATCCGGGCGTGGGTGTAGGACGGCGAGCGGTACTGGGCGCCGAAGCGACGGACGTCCATCTCCCAGAGGTCGAGACTGGGCTCGCCCTCGGCGATCCACTCGGCCATCACTTTGCCGATCCCCCCGGCGCCGGCCAGCCCATGGGCGCAGAAGCCGGCGGCGATGAACAGCCCGGCAACCTCGCTCTCTCCGAGACAGAACTCGTTGTCGGGCGTGAATCCCTCCGGCCCGTTGATCAACTTTGTCACCTTGATCTCGTCCATCGCAGGCACCCGCCGCTTCGAGTTCTCGGCGATCTCCTCGAACCGGTCGGGGTCGTCCTCGAGCAGGCGTCCGTTGAAGTCGGGGGGGATGCGATCGAGGCCGCCGATGCCCTCGGGCAGGAAGGCGGGGGCACTGCGCCGCTCGTAGCCGCCCATGACCAGGCCTTCGCCATCCTCCCGGTAGTAGATGAGCAGGTCGGGGTCGCGCAGGGTCGGCAGCCGCCGATCACCGCGCTGGCGGAACGGCTGCGTGACCACGTACTGATGTGACATGGGGATCACCGGCACACGCACGCCCGCCATGCGGCCGATCTCCGGTGCGTACATTCCCCCCGCGTTGACCACCACCTCGGCTTCGATGTCGCCGCGCTCGGTGCGAACGCTCCGCACCCGTCCCTCGACCACATCGATGCCGACCACCCGGGTCGAGGTCAACACGCGGCAGCCGCCCCGGCGGGCTCGGTCGGCGAGCGCGTAGGTCAGCTGCGCCGGGTCGATGTAGCCGTCGCTCGGGATCCAGGCCGCACCCATCACCCCGTCTGTCGACATCAGGGGGAACAGTCCTCTCGCCTCCTCCGGCGAGATCAGCTCCATGGGCAACCCGAACGTCTTCGCCCAGCCCGACTGGCGTCGTAACTCCTCCATTCGCTCCTCGCTCGATGCGAGCCGGATACCTCCGCACTCGACCCAACCGGGGTCGAACTCGGACTCTTCGCCGACGTGTCGATAGAGCTCGACCGAGTGCATCATCATCTTCGTCAGCGAGACCGATCCGCGGAGCTGCCCGACGAGGCCGGCAGAGTGGAAGGTCGAGCCGGAGGTGAGCTCGGCGCGGTCGAGCAGGACCACGTCGTCCCATCCGAGCTCGGCGAGGTGGTAGGCGATTGAGGTTCCTCCGACGCCGCCACCGATGATCACGCAGCGGGCAGCCTCGGGCAGCTCAACGGCGGGGCTCACGCGCCTCCTCGAGCCAGGTGGCGAAGTCGGGGTGGGATGCGGTTGCGAGCATTCGCTCGAAGTGCTTGCGCGCGTAGGCCGGGAAGTCGAAGTCGAGTTCGGAGAGCTCGGTCTGGACCACTCCCCACATCGCCTCGCGGAAGTCCGACATGAACTTCATCAGGCGAAGCGTCGCCACTCGCCGGGCCGACGGTGGCTCCGCGAAGTAAGCCTCGAGCAGGTCCAGCTCTCCGGCCTCGCCGAGCTCGTTGTTGACGGCGAAGTTGGCGAGGTCGAAGTAGCGGTCGCCCATGCCGGCGTACTCCCAGTCGACGATCCACAGGTGCTCTGCGCCGCGGATGAAGTTCGCGGCCAGGAGGTCGTTGTGGCAGGGAACGGGCTCGTGTTCGGCGCCGGACAGCGCCG
>DASQCL010000234.1:0-5274 GCA_035634715.1 Solirubrobacterales bacterium | reverse complement strand
TCCGCCTGCATCCGCCGGCTGAACTCCTCGCGCTCGAGCAGCCGGGCCACGGTGAACCGCCGCGCGAGCCGGAACAGCTCCTCGCTCGGCATCGCGAGCCACTCCCCGTTTCGCCTCACTTCGGTGCGGTCGGGATCGAGCACCTTGAACGCCTGCTCCTGGAACGTGCGCGCGTGGGCGTCGATCTCGTCGTCCGTCAAGACCGGGCGCTCGGCCGACCGCCCGCTCGGGTCCCCCACCCTCGCCGTGTAGTCGCCGATGATCAGGACCACCACGTGGCCGGCGTCCTGGAACTGGCGCAGCTTGGTCAACACCACCACGTGGCCGAGGTGGATGTCGGGGGCCGTGGGGTCGATTCCGAGCTTCACCCGCAGGGGGCGATCGCCCGCCAGTTGCTCGGCGAGACGGCCCTCCGGCAGAGCCTCTACGGCGCCTTCCAGGAGGCGGGCGGCGTCGGCTGGAACCTGTGGGTTCACGGCGGGCCCAATGCTAGACTGACCCGCTCGCTCGGCGGACTGCTTCCCCGCCCTTTTCCTTCGGTGATCTTCGATGGGCGGACCCGTTTCCGTCCCGTTTGTCCGCCCGGGCGCCCCCTGACATGTTCAGAAAGCAACCGAGAGTGCATGGCACGATTTAGGTTCCCAGGCCGCTCCAGCGACGGAGCGAGCTCGAGTGACAATGGGTCGAACGACGACGGGACGGTCTCGAAGATCGCGCCCAAGCCGGACGACTCGCCGAAGAAGCCCCGGCGGCCGCGACTGCGGAAGCTCCGCATCGCGCTGGTCTTCTTCGGGCTCGCGATCCTCGCCCTCATCTCCTGGATCTTCGGGATCATGATGGCCGTCGCGAGCGACCTCCCGCAGCTCGACGACCGGGCGCAGTTCCAGAACGCGCAGAACTCGGTCGTCTACGACATCAACGGGAACAAGATCGCGACCCTCACCAACAACGAGGGCCGCATCCTCGTCCCCTCCGTGGACATCGCCCCGGTAATGAAGGAGGCGACGGTGGCGATCGAGGACCAGCGCTTTTACCAGCACCGCGGCGTGGACTTCCTGGGGATCGGGCGCGCGGTGGTCCAGGACGTGCTTCAGACGGGCGCCGCCCAGGGTGCGTCCACGATCACCGAGCAGTTCGTCAAGAACGCCCTTCGCGCTCAGGAGAGCCGGACCATCTTCGAGAAGCTCCGCGAGGCCGCTCTCGCGTACCAGCTCGAGCGCCACTGGGATAAGGACAAGATCCTCACCGAGTACCTGAACGAGATCTACTTCGGCAACGGCGCCTACGGGATCGAGGAGGCCGCCAAGACCTACTTCGGCTACAACCACCCCGGCTGCGGCGGCCGGCCCGATCGGTGCGCGGGCGACCTCCTGCCCTGGGAGGCGGCCCTGCTCGCCGGCATGATCTCCAGCCCCAGCGGGTACGACCCGGTGACCAATCCGCAGGAGGCCATGGCGCGCCGAAACCAGGTGCTTCAGAACATGGTGTCGCAGGGCGACATCACACAGGAGGAGTACAACCAGTACTCCAAGGAGCCGCTCCCCAAGCCCAGCCAGATCCAGACGCCGACGGAGAACTCCAAGGCGCCTTACTTCACGAGCTGGCTGCGCCAGCAGCTGGTTGACAAATATGGATCGGGCGAGGCCTTCGGCGGCGGCCTGCGCGTGTACTCGACGCTCGACCTCCCGTTCCAGGATGCGGTCCAGAAGATTGCGTACGACCACACCGCCGGCGTCGGCCTCAACTCCGCGGTGGTCGTGCTCGACAACCAGACGGGCGGAGTCCGGGCGATGGTCGGAGGCACCGACTACTCGAAGACCCCGTTCAATCTCGCGACGCAGGGACAGCGTCAGCCCGGCTCCTCCTTCAAGCCGTTCACCCTCGTCACCGCCCTCGAGCAGGGTCATTCGCCCGATCAGGTCTTCCCGTCGGCCCCTCAGAAACTCCCGTACAAGGCGAAGGTGCCGAAGAAGGGCGGCGGTACCAAGGTCCTTCCCGAGACCTTCGACGTGAGCAACTACGGCGACGAGTACTCCGGTAGCGCATCCCTCGCGACGGCGACCACTCACTCCGACAACTCGGTCTACTCCCAGCTGGGCACATCGCTGAGCGGCGGCATCGGGAGCATCGCGGACACGGCGCAGAAGATGGGTATCCAGACCAGCCTCGCCACCACGACGGGCGTGACGTATTCCGTCAACGGCAGTCCTTTCGAGCCGTACAACCCGGCGCTCATTCTGGGTGGGCTCGAGAATGGCGTCACGCCGATCGAGATGGCGCACGCATACGAGACGCTTGCCCACGACGGGCAGCTCGTGAGCGGCACCATGGCGGACTCCCCCGGAAGCCCGATAGGGATCCAGCGAGTCGACGACTCGAACAACAACCCGGTGGAGACCAACCAGGGCGATCCCGGCCAGGACCGGGTTGAGACCAAGCAGGTCATCTCCCCCACCGTCGCCGCCACGGCGCGCACCATGCTCCACAGCGTGGTCACGGAGGGAACCGGTACCAATGCGAACAACGGTGACCCGTACCTCTGGAGCAAGACCGGCACGACCGAGAACAACGGCGACGCCTGGTTCGTCGGCGCCAATCGCGACGTGACCATCGCCGTCTGGGTCGGCCATGCCAACTCGGTGAAGCCGATGCTCACCGAGTACGGCGGCCAGCCGGTCGACGGCGGGACGATTCCGGCGATCATCTTCCATGACGTCCTCGATCAGTACGAGTCGATGAAGAAGAACGCAGGGTCACACAACCACTCCGTCTCGCCTGACAGCACCGCAACGACCTCGGTGCCGGCGACGACGGTCGCCCCGACTACCACCGTGGCCCCCGCAACCACGACGCCCGCAGCGCCCGCACCGGCGCCGGCTCCCGCCCCGAGCTCCGGCACCCCCTCGGGCACGGGTCAACCCGCGCCGCCCCCGAGCTCCGGCGGTGGCGCCGCCGCCGGCGGCGCGGCTGCACCGCCGTCCTCCGGCGGTACGGGCTAAGCGGCTTCAGCCCACACACTGAAGAACGGCGGCTTCGCCGCCTGACGGCACATGCTGCTGCGGCGACAAAGTCGCCGCCTAGCTCAACCGGCGCGACAGATACTCGCTGCCCACCGCGCAGAAGCGCCAGGGCAGCTCGGCGGCACGCGTGATGCCGATCCGCGGCCCGGTTCCGACCTCGACGCCCTGCCGTTGCTCGTCACGCGCGCGAAGCTCGAACGGCGGCCCGAGCAAAGAGGCGCCGTTCAGGTCCAGCCCGATGGCGAGCGCCTCCGTCAGCTTGCCGGGGCCCGAGCACAGGTCGCGAAGCGCGTCCCGGCCGCGCCGCCGGCACATCTCCTCGATCCCCCAACGGGGCTCCAGGGCCCGGATGAGCACCGCGGCCGCGTCGCCTTCCGGATGGCAGACGAAGTTCAGGCAGGAGTGGATCCCGTAGGAGAGGTACACGTATGCCCTCGCCGGCGGGCCGAAGATGGTGGCCGTGCGGGGCGTCAGGCCGACGTACGCATGGCAGGCAGGATCGTCCTGCTGGTAGCTCTCGGTCTCGACGATTTCCCCGCCAACGCCCTCGTGGAGCAGCGAGCAGCCCACCAGGTCCCGAGCGACATCGTGGACCGAGCGTTCGAAGAACTCGACGCCGATAGTGCTCAACCGCCGACGCTCCGGAGCGACTCGACGATCCCCTCCGCCGTCTCGAGCTGCTCGTCGAGGCGCGGCGCGGCCGTCCCTCCGGCCGAGATCTTCGAGTCGAGCCAGGCCCCGTCGCTGAGCGCCGCGTAGTAGTCGTCACCCAGCAGGTCCGAGCTCGACGCGAGCTCGTCGGGAGTCAGCTCGGAGAGCGTCCGCCCGGACTCGACAGCGGTGTGCACAAGCCCGCCGACGACCCCGTGTGCCTCCCGGAACGGCATGCCCTTGCGAACCAGCAGATCCGCGATGTCGGTCGCAGCCACCATCTCGTCCGCGGCGGCGCCCTCCATCCGCTCGCGATCGAAGCGCAGCCCGGCGAGCATGCGCTCCGCCGCCTCCAGCGACAGCTCGATCGTGTCGACGGCGTCGAAGAGGGCCTCCTTGTCCTCCTGCAGGTCCTTGGAGTAGGCGAGCGGCAGTGCGTGGAGCACGCCGAGGAGGGTTGTCAGCGACGCCGTCACCCGCGGCGCCTTCGCACGAAGCAACTCGGCCGCGTCGGGGTTCTTCTTCTGAGGCATGATGCTCGAGCCCGAGGCGAAGTCGTCGGCGGGATGGCAGAACCCGAACTCCTGGCTCGACCACAGGACGACCTCGGACCCGAGCCGCGAGAGATGCATCGCGCAGACCGCCGCCGCGTGGAGGTAGTCCAGGGCGAAGTCGCGGTTGGACACCGCGTCGATGGAGTTCGGCGAGGGGCGGGCGAAGCCCAGCTCCGCCGCAGTCCCCTGGCGATCGACGTCCCAGTTGAGGCCCGCGAGCGCGCCCGAGCCGAGCGGCATCGCCATCGTCGAGCCCGCAGAGGCCGCAAAGCGGATCTCGTCGCGCTCGAGCATCCAGAAATAGGCGAGCAGATGGTGGCCGAGGTAGACCGGCTGGGCGCGCTGCAGATGCGTATATCCAGGCATGCGCCAGTCCCGGTGAGCCCGCGCGAGGCCCAGCAGGCGGTCCATGAGCGCCACGATGAGCTCGCGAGCGCGCTGGGACCGCTCGCGGAGGTAGAGCGCAAGGTCCGTCGCCACCTGGTCGTTCCGGGAGCGTGCGGTGTGGAGGGCGCCCCCGATCGGCCCGACGAGCTCGGTCAGTCGCCTCTCGACGGCCATGTGGATGTCCTCGTCGGAGTCCTGGAAGGAGAAGGTGCCCGCCTCGATCTCGGCCGCAACCGAGTCGAGGCCGTCGTCTAGCGTGCGGAGCTCGTCGTCATCGATGACCTCGAGCTTTCGCAACGCGCCCAGATGCGCCTTCGAGCCCGCGATGTCCTGCCTCCACAGGCGCCGGTCGAAGCCGAGCGACGAATTCAGCCGCTGAAAGACGGGATCTTGCGGGTCGGGCAGCCTAGGCATGAGGCGCCAGGATAAGGTCACCTGCCGATGAGGGCCCTCGTCACCGGCGCCACCGGAAAGATCGGCAACGCCGTTGCGCGCCAGCTGGCCGAGCGCGGCAACGAGGTGGTCGCCCTGGTGCGGAACCCGGCCAAGGCCCGCGAGCTGCTGCCGAGCGGCGTCGAGCTGGCGCAGGGAGACGTGAGCGATCCGGGATCGCTGCGGGCGGCCGCTGCGGGAATCGACGCGGCCTTCAACTGCATGGGCCT
>DASQCL010000233.1:0-5713 GCA_035634715.1 Solirubrobacterales bacterium | reverse complement strand
CCTTGAACTCGTAATTGAGCCCGAAGAAGCCCGCCGGGGTGGCGGCCCGGGCCTCCGTCGACGGCACGACGAGCATCGCGGCGACGGCCGCCGCGGCTGCCAGTACCACCACTCTTCGGGCGAAGGGTCTCACTCCAGGTTAAGCGCGGTTGGGGCGACGCCTCGGTCGGCGCAGCGCACATCCGGCGGCGGTTTCTATCACACCGCGGATCATTACCTTGCAGTTGGGCGCAGGGTCACGGGTTGCCGACCGCGGGCTCGCGATGCCATGCCGCTTCTGCCCGACTAGTCAGTCGGCGAGGATCTCGGCGAGGCGCCTGTTCAGCGCCTCCGAGAGGGCTTCGCGGAGCGGCCCCTCGGCCGTCCGCTCGGCGAGCTCCTGCAGGAACCCGTCGATGATCAGGCGCTTGGCCTGCGGCTCCGACATCCCCCGAGAGCGCAGGTAGTAGAGCTGCTCGGGGTCGACCTGGGCGACGGCGGCGGCGTGCGTGCAGCGCACGTCGTTCGCCTCGATCTCCAGGCCCGGGATGGCGTCCGCATGGGCGTTCTTCGAGAGCAGCAGGTTGCGGCTCTCCTGGAAGGCGTCGGTCTGCTGGGCGCCGGGGTCGACGCGGATCATGCCCCGCCAGACCGCGGTCGCGCGATCGGCAAGGACACCGCGGAAGGCGAGGTCGGAGGTCGTGTGCGCGGCGGCGTGCTCCTGGGTGGTGTCGAAGTCCAGGTGCTGGCGACCAGCGCCCGCGTAGGCACCGGTGACCTTGGCCGACGAGCCGGGGCCGCCCAGCTTCGTCTCCATTCGCACCTTGCCGCGGGCGGAGCCGAATCCCAGCGCCACCCATTCCAGCGAGGCGTCGCGCTCGAGTTCGGCGCGCTGCGTCGCGAAGACCCAGGTCCGGTCCGAGAGCTCTTGCTCGCAGACGTAGCGGAGGCTGGCGCCGGGGCCGACCCACAGCTCGACGACGCCGTTGAACAGGCCCTCGCCTTCGTCGCTCGCGGAGCCGTAGCGCTCCCAGACCTCGGCGTCGGCGCCTTCCTCGAGAACGATCAGCGTGCGCCAGTCGAGGCCGGAGCCGTCGCCGTCGTGCACCACGGAGAGCTCGAGCGGGTGCTCGAGGCGGGTGCCGCGGGGGACGTAGACGAGCGCGCCGTTGCGCCAGTTGGCCTCGTTGCGGGCCACGAACGGGTCGCTCACGGGAACGACGGAGCCGAAGCGCTCGCGCACGATGTCGCTGAGCTGCCGCGCGGCCTCCTCGAGCGGCATGACCACGGGCGGGCCGTCGTCCGAGTCCGTCCCCTGCGAGACGCCCGTGACCGTCCCGCCCGCGGGCGCGTGGGAATCCAGGTCGAGGCCCGATAGGTCCGTGAACTCCCAGCCCTTGTCCTTCGCGGTGGGAAGGTCGAGCTCAGACGCGAGCGCGGCGCCCTTTCGGCGCCGCTCAGCGAGCCACTCGGGCTCAGTGGTAGCGGCGGGCGCCGCCGGGCCACTAGCCAATCGAGCCTTCCATCTGCAGCTCGATGAGACGGTTCATCTCGACTGCGTACTCCATCGGCAACTCCTTGGTGATCGGCTCGATGAAGCCGTTCACGATCATCTTCGAGGCCTCCTCCTCGTCCAGCCCGTGGGACTGGAGGTAGAAGAGCTGCTCCTCGCCGATCTTCGAGACCGAGGCCTCGTGGCCGACGTTGGCGTCGTTCTCGTCGATGCGGATCGTCGGGTAGGTGTCGGAGCGCGACGCCTCGTCGAGGAGCAGCGCATCGCAGACCACCTTGGACTTCGACTCGGTGGCGCCCTTCGCGACCTCGAGCAGGCCGCGGTACGTGCCGCGCCCGCCGTCCTTGGAGATCGACTTGGCGAAGATCGAAGAGGTCGTCTTGGGGGCGCCGTGGATGATCTTGCCGCCTGCGTCCTGGTGCTGGCCGGCGCCGGCGAAGGCAATCGAGAGGATCTCGCCGTGGGCGCGCTCACCGAGCAGGTAGATCGAGGGGTACTTCATCGTGAGCTTCGAGCCCAGGTTGCAGTCGACCCACTCCATCGTGGCGCCCTCCTGGGCGACGGCGCGCTTGGTGACCAGGTTGTAGACGTTGTGCGACCAGTTCTGGACTGTCGTGTAGCGGACGTGCGCGCCCGGCTTGGCGATGATCTCGACGACCGCGGAGTGCAGCGAGTCGGTGGAGTACACGGGCGCCGTGCAGCCCTCGACGTAGTGGACGTCGGAGCCCTCCTCGGCGATGATCAGCGTGCGCTCGAACTGGCCCATGTTCTCCGTGTTGATCCGGAAGTAGGCCTGGAGCGGCATCTCGACCTTGACGCCGGCGGGGACGTAGACGAACGAGCCGCCTGACCACACCGCCGAGTTGAGGGCCGCCAGCTTGTTGTCGTTCGGAGGGATCACGGTCGCCCAGTACTCGCGCACGAGGTCCTCGTGCTCGCGCAGCGCCGTGTCCATGTCCGTGAAGATCACGCCCTGGGCCTCGAGCTTCTCGTTGACCTGGTGGTAGACGACCTCGGACTCGTACTGAGCGCCGACGCCGGAGAGGAACTTGCGCTCCGCCTCAGGGATGCCGAGCCGGTCGAAGGTGTTCTTGATGTCCTCGGGGACGTCGTCCCAACTGACGCTGTTCTTCTCCGAGGCGCGGACGAAGTAATGGATGTTGTCGAAGTCGATCTGGCCCAGGTTGCCGCCCCACTTGGGCGTCGGGCGCTGCTGGAAGTGCTCGAGCGCCTTGAGGCGGAACTCGCGCATCCACTCGGGCTCCGCCTTGTACTCGGAGATGTCGCGGACGACCTGCTCGGAGAGGCCCTTCGGCGCCTTGTAGGCGTAACCGGTCTCCGGATCGTGGAAGCCGAAGCGCTCGGCGTAATCGGAGCCGATGTCCTTGAGGCCCTTTTCCTGCTCGGTGAGCTCCTTGGGGGAGAGGGGTGGGACTGTGATCTCAGGTGTGGCCATGAAGTTCTTTATGCCTCCAGCTTCACTTCGCCATCCTCGACGCGGGCGTCGAATGTCTCGACCGGCTGAAACGCCGGGAGCGTCTTCGGCCTGCCGCTGCGGAGGTCGAATAGCGAGCCGTGCCGGGGGCACTCCACTGTACAGGCGGCGGCGTCGAACTCGCCCTCGGCCAGCGGGCCGTCGTCGTGGGAGCACCGATCCTCGATCGCGTAGAGCTCACCGTCCTCGGCATGGAACACACCGATCTTCCGACCCTCGACCTCCACCAGGCGCATCTCGCCCGGCGGGAGCTCGTCGAGTCTGCAGACAGTCACCTCTGTGGCCATGGAGTCGATCTCGCGTTCCCTCGTGTCGGTCGTCACTTTATTCCTACCTCCGGACTCGGATTTTAGCGGTCGGCCCGGCGTTGCAGCCCGTGGCTCTGTGTGAGGCGTGTCACGGTTGTTCCGCCATCGCCCGGGTACCAAACCCCGAGGCCGAACCGATGTTCGGACTGCCCCGGGTGCTGATCGCGTGAGCGGTCGCCGCACCCGCCCAGGACGAACCGGCCGTTAAGGAGGCAAACAACCCCACAGGTTGTGGGAGTACCGCCAGGAGGTGGGTTCTAACGATGCGCATGCGCATCGCAGCAATCGCCACGAGCGTCGCCGCTCTGGCCGCGCCCGTGGCAGCGCAGGGGTCGCCGGCGAGCGTCGTTCCCGAGCACCAGCCCGCCTACGAGAAGCGCTATCGCGAGCTGCGCAAGCAGCTCGTGAAGCACGTCGGGCTGAACGCCGCGGGACGCGACATCGTCAGCGACGGTTTCCGCGAGAAGAACGGCGACGTTCATCAGGCCACCAAGGCCGAGGTCGTCGCCTCCTCCCATCGCATGGAGGCTTCGCTGAACCCGCCCGAGCCGGCGTCCACGGACACGGCAACGAGCGCCGCGACGACCACGACCACCAGCTACGCCGGTGGCGCCGCGGCCTCGTCAGCGACCGCTCAATGTGAGTCGGGAGGCAGTTACACCGCCGTCAACCCCGCGGGGTACTACGGCGCGTACCAGTTCGACCAGTCGACGTGGGACGCGTATGCGCCCAGCGGCTACCAGGGGACGAACCCGGCGGCCGCCCCGCCGGCCGTCCAGGACCAGGCCGCGGCCAGCGTGCCGTACGACGCCTGGCCCAATTGTTGATCAGTCAAGTATCCGGTGCGGAAAGAGCCCCGGGGCGTCAGCTCCGGGGCTCTTTCGTTTGGCGTATCAGGACCTTCACCATGTCCGCGCGGTCGAAGTGCGAACATCGGATCAGGCCAGATCACGCACCGGAGGAGGAGACCTGTGAGCGAGAGAAGCAAGTACACACCGGGGACGCCGTCCTGGGTCGACGTCGCCGCACCGGACCCTGATGCCGCCGCGAACTTCTACTCGGCGATCTTCGGGTGGGATGTCGCCGAGGCCGGGGATCCGGAGGAGACGGGCGGATACCGCATGGCCAGCCTGCGTGGGAAGACGGTCGCCGGGATCGCCCCCCTAATGGGCGAGGGGCAGCCGCCGAGCTGGACCACCTACATCACCACCGACGACGCCGACGCGACGGCGGAGAAGGTAAAGGACGCGGGCGGGACCGTGTTCGCCGAGCCCTTCGACGTCATGGAAGCGGGCCGGATGGCGGTGTTCGCCGACCCGACGGGCGCGGTGTTCGCCGTCTGGCAGCCCAATCAGCACCCGGGCTCCCAGCTCGTGAACGAGGCCGGCACCTTCGGCTGGAACGAGCTGAACACACGCGACCCCGAGGCGGCCAAGGAGTTCTACGCAGCCGTCTTCGGCTGGCGCGGGGAGAAGTTCGACATGGACGGCGGCCCGGACTACGTCATCTGGCATACGGACGATGATGAGAGCGAGACCGGGATCGGCGGCATGATCGACATGCGGAGTGGCGACATGCCCGATGAGATCCCGCCCCATTGGCTCGTCTACTTCACCGTCGACGACACCGACGCAACGGTCGACCAAGTCAAGGAGAACGGCGGCAACGTGGCGTTCGGACCGACGGAGATTCCGAACGTCGGGCGATTCGCGGTCGTCACCGATCCGCACGGCGCTGCCTTCGCCGTGATCAAGCCGCAGCCCCCGGCCGAGGCTGACGGGGATTCGACCTAGGGCGCCTGCGACCGCTCAGATACCGGCGGTGCTCGCCTCGGAGGGGTCGCCCGGCCGTCCCTCGTCGTCCCAGTCCGCCGATGATCCGAGGCTCGCGCTCTTGACGATCTTCAGCCCGAGCAGTGCGCACTTCATGCGCGTCGCCGAGATGTCGATGCCCAGGAGGTCGAGCACGAACTCCTTGGGCAGCCGGATGAGCTCCTCGCGGCTCATGCCCTGAAGCTCGTCGGTGAGCATCGACGTTGCGGCGGTCGAGATCGCGCAGCCCTTGCCCTCGAAGGAGACCTCGCTGACCCGCCCCTCGTCGTCGAGCTTGATGAAGAGGTGCTGCTCGTCGCCGCAGAACGGGTTGGTGTCCTCGAAGTCGAGGTCGGCACCCTCCAGCCGCCCGAAGTTGTGGGGCCGCTTGTAGTGCTCGAGGATCTGCTCGCGGTAGAGGTCGTCCATGGCGCGCCTACCCGAGCTCGAAGACTCGCCGCACGTCGTGCAGGGCGTCGATGAGCCGGTCGATCTCCTCGCGGGTGTTGTAGACCGCGAGGCTTGCCCGGGTGGTCGCGGCCACTCCGAGTCGATCCATGAGCACCTGGGCGCAGTGGTGGCCGGCGCGCACCGCGATGGCGTGGCG
>DASQCL010000232.1:0-3706 GCA_035634715.1 Solirubrobacterales bacterium | reverse complement strand
GGCGCAGGGATCGTCATCGGGATCGGGGTTCGGCCCGTGAGCATTCCCAGGGTTCGACTACGCCAGGTGATCGCAATCCTCGCGGTCGCAGTAGTGCTCGCCGGCCTCGGCGTCGGTGCCTACTTCGTCGGCCATTCCGGCGGCGAGGACCTGGCGGCGGCGCACGCCGCGGGTGCCAGGGCCGGGGCGAAGAGCGGCGAGCACCGAGGACAACACCGAGGCTATGCGAGGGGATACAAGCGGGCGCGCTCGCAGGGCTTTCAGCGCGCCTATGACGCTGCGTTCCGGCGCGCGTATGCGAACGCCTTCAGAAAGATCGGCGTTCCGCCCCCGCGCAATGTGAATGTCCCCCACCCCGGGGCCGCAAAGAGTCAGGCGCCGGCGGGCGACTGAGCAACGAGCACGGCCATACGCGGCGTATGCTCGCCGGGTGAGCTTTCCGACCGTGCGCGTCGCCGCGATCCAGGCCACGCCGGTGATCCTGGATGCCGAGGCGAGCGTCGACAAGGCGCTGGGCCTCTTGGAGCAGGCCTCGAAGGACGGCGTGCAGCTCACGGTCTTCCCCGAGGTGTTCATTCCGCTGTACGAGTCGGGCGCCTGGGCTCACGACGCGGCCTCCTTCGAGGGCTGGGACGAGCTCTGGGAGCGCCTCTGGGACAACTCGGTCGACGTCCCAGGCCCGCTCACGGACCGGATCGCCGAGACGTGCGCGAGGCTCGACATCCACTGCGCCATCGGCGTCAACGAGCGGGAGTCCGACCGGCCGGGCTCGCTCTACAACGCCCTGCTTCTGTTCGGCCCGCTGGGCCTCCTCTCCAAGCACCGCAAGCTGATGCCGACGATGCACGAGCGCCTGTTCCACGGCGTGGGCGCCGGCGACGACCTGAGCGTCACCGAGACCGCGGCCGGCCGCATCGGCGGCCTCATCTGCTGGGAGAACATGATGCCCCTCGCGCGCTACGCGGTCTACCGGGGCGGCCCGCAGATCTGGCTCGCTCCCACAGCGGACGACACGGACGGATGGATCGCGAGCATGCGGCACATCGCCCTCGAGTCGGGTGCCTTCGTGGTCTCGGCGCCGCAGTTCATCCCGGCGGACGCGTTTCCGGACGACTTCCCGGCGCCGCTGCCAGAGGGCAAGGGGGTCTTCGGCCGGGGCGGCGCCGCGATCATCGAGCCGAGCGACGGCGAGGTGATCGCGGGGCCGCTCTACGGCGAGGAGGGCGTGGTCGTGGCCGACTGCGACCTCCGCGTCGGCCTCCACGCGAAGCGCTGGTTCGACGTCGTCGGCCACTACGGCCGCGAGGACGTGCTGCCAGACCTGGTCTCGCGAGCCTCCCGCGACGGCGTTGCGCCGATCGCCCGTCCCGCTCCCGGGGACGGCGCCGCCGGCGAGCGCGCGACCTCCTAGGCGGGCCTGCCCAACCGCCGCGCGCGCAATTACGATCAGGCGACCTTGCGCTACCCGGTCGAGAATTTCACTCCCGAGGAGGAGGCGGTCCTCCGCCCCCACTTCACCAATCTCGACCGCCCGGTGTTCTGCCTGGTCAACCTGCCGGAGACGGTCAAGGGCGCGCTTTTTGCCCGCTATTCGCGCTATCCGGGAACGCTGCGCCGCCTCTTCCTCGAGGAGTTCGCCGGCGATATCCCGGTCGGGGACCGGCCTTTCGACGGCGTCGAGGGCGAGCGCGCCGCCGGCCTCTACGAGCGAGTCTTCATGGGCTACGGCGACGACTCGATCGCGCAGGTCGGCGGCGCCCATCTCGCGTGCGAGTGGGTCTCGAACGTCCTGACCAAGGTGCTCCAGCGTGGGCGCCTGGCGGCGTACCTGGAGCAGTCCACCCGCTACATCCCGTACGACCAGCCGATGCCGGAGGAGGCGGGCGGCGGCTACCGCTACTACCGCGACAACGAGCTGGGCGAGCCCTACCGCGCGGCGATGGACGAGCTGTTCGGCATCTACTCGCGAAGCCTCGAGGCGGTCGGAGCCTGGGCCGAGGAGCGTTGGCCTCGCGGCGACGAGCCCGAGGCCGCGTGGCGGCGCTCGATCCGCGCCAAGGCCCTCGACCTCCTTCGCGGCCTCCTCCCCGCGTCAACGCTGAGCCACGTCGGCATCTTCGCCTCCGGCCAGGCCTACGAGCAGCTCCTGCTCCGCCTCATGGCATCGCCGCTGCCCGAGGCCCGCTCATACGGCGACATGATCCTCTCCGAGCTCGACAAGGTGATCCCCAGCTTCGTCGCCCGGGTCAAGCGGCCCGATCGCGGCGGCGAGTGGATGGAGTACCTGAGCGCCCGCCGTGGGGCGACCGAGCAGGCGGTCGCTCGCCTGGGGCTCGACCGCCCGGCGGTGAGCGACGCGCCGGCCGTCGACCTGATCGCGGTCGAGGGCGGCGAGGAGGACCTGCTCGCCGCATCGCTGTACGAGTCGGCCGCGGTCGGCGAGGGCGACATCCGGCGGCGAATCGAGACCCTCGACCCGCTCGAGCGCGCCGAGCTGATCGGCGAGCTCGCCGGTGAGCGCGCCAACCGGCGCCACCGGCCCGGCCGCGGGTGGGAGGCGGTCCGCTACCGGTTCGAGATCGTCTCCGACTACGGCGGCTTCCGCGACCTGCAGCGCCACCGCATGCTCACCTGCCAGTGGCAGCGGCTGGGGCCGCACCTCGGCGCCGGTGTCCCGGAGGAGGTCCGAGAGGCCGGGATCGGCGACGAGTACGAGCGGGCGCTCGAGCTGTCGCATCGCGAGTTCGACCGCCTGGCCGGGGCGGGGCTTCACGACGCCGCGCCCTACGCGCTGTGCCTGGGCTACCGCATCAGGTACGTGCTGGACCTGAACGCGCGCGAGGCCATGCACCTGATCGAGCTCAGATCGGGCCGCGAGGGCCACCCGACCTACCGCGCGGTCGCGCAGGCGATGTACGAGCGGATCGCTGCGGTTCACCCGGCGATCGCAGCCGCAATGACCCACGTGGACTCCTCCCGAGAGCCCCGCCTGGAGCGCATCCTGAGCGAGATCCGCACCCACAGAAAGCAAGTGGCGGCCGCCCAGGGTTGAACCAGGCCGGTCTGCAAGCCGTATGCCGATCACTTGGCAAACGGCGACCGGTCAATTAGGGTCTCCGCATGAGAGCACGCAGGACCGTGCTCGCAGTTGGGGCAGTAGGGATTCTCATCGCAGCGCCCGCGGCACTCGCGGCAGGGGGCGGCGCAACGACGCCTCCACCCGTTGAGGTGAGCGGCGTGACGGGCCCCGCGGGGGCGACCGGCGTCACCGGCGTCACCGGCGTGACGGGTGTGGCCGGCGTGACGGGTGCGACCGGTGCGACGGGCGTCACGGGGGCGACGGGCGTAGGCGGACCCGGCGGCGACCCGACGGAGAACCGCAGCCCCGCCAAGGGCAAGAGCTGGGTGGACATCGTTGGCGACACGCCCTCGAAGTACGCCTTCTCACCCACGTTCATCACCGTCAACGTCGGTGACAAGGTCCGCTGGGACAACAAGTCGAACGCCGCCGAGGGCCACACGGTCACCGGTGATGGCGGCCTGGACTCGGGAACCCTCAAGCAGGGCGACAGCTACACGTTCAAGTTCAAGCACGCCGGCACCTTCAAGTACGACTGCGCGATCCACCCGAACATGAAGGGGACCGTTGAGGTGAACAAGGCCGGCGGCGGCGGTGGCGGCTCGAACGGCGGGTCGGGCGGAAACG
>DASQCL010000231.1:0-4266 GCA_035634715.1 Solirubrobacterales bacterium | reverse complement strand
TGCTCGGCGGCTTCGTGTACCAGGAGAGCTCCGTGGCCCAAAGCGGATGATGTCCCCGCGGCCGCACGTGACCGGTCCGCTCGGCGGCGTGAATCAGCGGTACCAGCTTGTGGAAGTCGGCGACCTCGATGTCGTCGTGGTTGATCGCCCGATAGGTCGGCGGGTTCGTGAAGTTGATCGGGTGGTGGGAGAGCACGTCCAGATGCGTCTTGGCCTGGCACCCGCCCGGCTTCAACTTGCGGTTGAGGCAGAACATCTGGCGCAGGAAGGCGAGTGGGCGCATCCGCGGGAGCTTCGGGTCGCGCGGGTGGGCGCGTGGGTCGCCGAAGGGCGCGGTGGCGCCGCCGATCACGGTGTCCCCCGGCGCGACGCTCTTCACCCCGCGGTAGAAGGCGTTCAGCAGGCTGCGGTAGAGGTCCGGGCTCGTCGGCTTCTTTCCGACCCACTGCGGCGTCAGGTTGACGGAGAGGTTGGGCTCGTTCCAGACCTCGAACAGGCTCACCCGCGGAAGCCCTTGGAAGCTGCCCGAATAGCGCTTCGCGAGCGCCTGCGCGAACTGCCCCAGGGCATGCGGATCGGGCTTCCAGGTGCCCAGGGGTGCGCTCGAGGGGCGGTTCTTGCCCTCCGCCCACGTGGGGGCGCCGAAGACCGTGATCAGAACCTGCATGTGGCGGGCGGTCGCGTCGCGCACGGCACCGTCGAGCCGTGAGAAGTCGTAGTCGGGGTCGGCCGGATTCGTCGGGTTCGCCGGCGGGCTTGAGCCGACGGCCTTGCGCCAGTAGAAGTTGACGCGCGCGATCTGCGCCTTGTCCGCAGCCGCGCGGCCGAACCAATACGCGCGAGTGGATGCGTCGGGCGAGAGGAACATGTTGTCCTCCGAGAAGCCGGTCGTCAGCCCCCGCGCCTCGGCGGGCGCCGGTCCGGCCGCGAGGCTGACCGCGAAGGCGGCTGCCGCGAGCAGAGCGACCGTCGTGGTCGCGATGCCCAGCCTCGCGCGAAACGACTCCGTGCTCCTCCCTCCCCTGACTGGGTCGACTGCGATCATCGTCTCCTACTACTCTCGCGACAGCTGGCCGTTACATGGTGCCTCCGTCCCCCGTCCATGGCTTTAGCGTCCTGCCTCGCCGCGTTCGAAGCATCCGCACTCAGCGCAGACTCGATGCGGCCAACCAGGGGCCCACCGCGTCCGAGTGCCAATCGGCGTGGCATCCCCACTCCTGCTTTCGCGTGAAAGCGACAGCGGCGGGGCTCAGTGGGAAGGGCCCTCGCGCCACGTCTCCCGAACCTCGTCGGGGTCGCAGCGGTCGAGGTCCCACCACTCCGGCCCGCCTGGATGGAAGCGGCCGTCGTCGTCAACGGGGTACGGCCCGGATGAGGGCCGGCGAAGGCGTTGCAGCGTTCGGATCGCATGAGCTTCGTCAGCGCCCGGCGCCCAGAGGTGGCGTTGGATCGGGCTAGGCGTTCGAGTTCACGTTATAGGTCGTCGTCGTTCATTGGGGGTCAATCGGAAGATTTCTTACACACCAAGGCATCCGGCGGCTAACTCGACAGTCGCATTTCGGCGCGGTCCCTCCCCCTCCCGCGAGATACTGCGTAGGCGATGTCGCAGGAGAACGTGGAGGTGTTCAAGCGGGGCGTGGAGGCTTGGAACGGTGACGACCTCGACGCGTTCATAGACCTGGTCGATCCTGAGATCGAATGGTTCGCACTGATGGAGGTGTATCGCGGGCATGCCGGAGTCCGGCGTGCCTGGGAGAGCTTCAAGGGCGACATGCAACTCAAGGTTCGATTTGACGACATTCGTGACCTCGGGGAATCCGTGCTCGCTCTTGGAGAAATGGAGACGACGGGTCAGACCACCGGGCTGGACTTCACGACCGAGATCGCACAGTTGGTCACTTATCGCGGCGGCAAGGCCGTCCGGACCCGCGATTTCCCGAGCCATGCTGAGGCCCTCGAAGCCGCCGGGCTGCCGGAGTAGGCGATGTCGCAGGAGAACGTAGAGATCATCCGGCGGCTTTGGCTTGCATATGTCCGACAGGACTACGAAGCGTCGATCACGGCGCTGGACGACGCCGTCGAGCTGTCGTCGGACCCACGAGCCAACATGGAGACTGGGCTCGTTCGCGGACGGGAGGCAGTCGTTGCCTCGATCGGGGGGTTCATTCTTTCGTTCGACGACTACTGGTGCGAGGAACCGGAAGAGTTGATCGACGTCGGGGATTGGGTGATAGTGGTGGTCCGCTCCGGCGGTCGGGGGCGAACGAGTGGCGTCCCGGTCTCGCAAGTGTGGACCGTTGCCTACAAGCTGCGCCGCGGCCGGATCGTTCGGATCGAGTTCCATCCGGACAAGGGAGAAGCGATGGCGTCCATCGAAGCCGCCGGGCTGAGGGAGTAGGCACCCGAGGCGCACGATCAGTTCACCGCCTCCAGTGCCTCGCCGAGCTCGAGCGCGGTCAGGCCCGCAGAGCTGAGCGCGAACACGATCTCCTCGCCGATGAAGCTGCGCTCGAGCCAGCGGCGCTCCACAAGGTGGACCCTGAAGACGCTCGAAGCGGACGGGTCACCCGCCTTCGCAGGAGTCAGAGAGGCGATTCGGCAGGCGCTGGAGGGGCGCCGCTCGACTGCTACACGCGGGCAGACAGCGACCGCTCGATGCAGGAGTATGAGAATCGCCTCGACCCATGTGCGCGGCCATCCAGACATACGGCCTCACCAAGCGCTACGGCGAGACGCTGGCACTCGACTCCCTCGATCTCACCGTCCGCGAGGGTGAGGTCTACGGCTACCTCGGCCCGAACGGCGCCGGCAAGACGACGACGATCCGGTTGCTCCTCGGCCTGCATCGGGCGAGCGAAGGGCGGGCCGAGCTCTTCGGCATCGACGCCTGGAAGGACCCGGTGACGGCGCACCGCCGCGTCGCCTACGTTGCCGGCGAGCCGGCGCTTTGGCCGCAGATGACGGCGGCGGAGACGTTCGAGTTCCTTATGAGTCTGCACGGTGGCGTCGACGTCGCCTACCGCGACGAGCTGGTGGAGCGGTTCAAGCTCGATGCGGACAAGAAGGTGCGTGCACTCTCCAAGGGCAACCGGCAGAAGGTGCAGCTAGTCGCGGCCCTCGCCACCCGTGCGGACCTGCTGCTCCTCGACGAGCCGACCAGCGGCCTTGATCCGCTGATGGAGGCGGCGTTCCGCGACACGGTTCACGAGGCGAAGGAGCGCGGCCAGACGATCTTCCTCTCCTCCCACATCCTCAGCGAGGTCGACGCGCTCTGCGACCGGGTGGGGATCCTGCGCAACGCAAGGCTCGTCGACGAGGGGACGCTGGACGAGCTCCGCCACCTGAGCGCGCGGACGGTCGAGGTGACGTTCGCGAGGCAGCCGCCGAGCGACGGTGCCTCACGCGCGTATCGATTGAAGGTAAAGGAGAAGCCCTCGGCCGGGGTGCGGAGAATCGCCTACGGACGGATCGACGACGCCCTCGACCAGCTCGGCGAGCACCACGATCACCCGGCTGACGCCGTGCATGAGGCGCGCAAGGACCTGAAGAAGCTTCGGTCGCTGCTCCGGATGGTCGGTCCGGCCATCGGGAGCCAGGTCTACAGGCGCGAGAACGCTCGGTTTCGCGACCTGGGGCGCGAGCTCTCAGGCGCCCGTGACGCCGAGGTGAAGCTCCAAACGCTTGCAAGCCTTCGTCAGCGGTCGGGGAACCTCGACGGACTCGACGGCTATGTGGCCGCGCTGGAGAAGGAGCGCACGGGGGCCGAGGTTTCCGGATCAACCCTCGCTCGCGCGATCAGCGAGCTTGAGGAGAGTCGCGAGTGCGTCGCCGACTGGGCCCTCGGCGGCTGGACGCCCGGCGACGGTCTCCTACGAGGTTACCGCCGAGGTCGCAAGGCGCTCGCGAAGGCGCGCGTCGATCCCTCCGACGCCACGGTGCACGAGTGGCGCAAGCGCTCGAAGGACCTCTGGTACCAGCTCCGCATCGTTAGCGCCGCGTGGCCGGAGGTGCTCGAGTCGGTCGCGGATCAGGCGCACAAGCTCTCCGAGCTGCTCGGGGATCACCACGACCTTGCCGTTCTTGCCGAGGACGCGGCGGGCCGGCCGCCATCGTTGATGGACGGTGCGCGGTCGCGGCTGATAGCGGCGATTCGCAAGCGTCAAAAGAAGCTTCTGGCGGACGCATTACCGCTCGGTACGAGACTCTACGCCGAGAGACCGAAGGCATTCGGCGACCGCATCGACGCCTATTGGCGCCTCAAGGGCG
>DASQCL010000230.1:0-3558 GCA_035634715.1 Solirubrobacterales bacterium | reverse complement strand
CGCTCCGCCGACCCGGGCAGCTGGCAGGAGCACCTGAGCGCCGCCGAGCAGCAGGCTATGTACGAGGTGATGGGGGAGACGCTGGCCGACGTCGGCTACCTACCTGGCTCCGGCGGTCAGTGGGCCGCGTAGGGCTCAGCTCACCCCACGCGCGGAAGCGGTAGTCGGAGCCGCTCGAGTCGAGACCATCCAGATGCCGGCGAGCGCGCCCTGACCCAGGGTGCCGGTGGAGGTGCTCTCGCGCCCCGAGCCGCAGCCCACAACGCTGAGCGCCAGGGCCGCACCAGAGGTCGCGATCAGGGCTCGGACCAAGGCGCCACTCGTTCGACGAGGTCGTAGTGGACCTCGGTGTGGCCGATCGTGTCCTCGAGTCCGCGGCGACGGTCGGAGAACACGATGCCGAGGAAGCCCAGTCCGAGCGTCAGCACGGCCAGGATGAAGCCGAACAGCCGGCGGATTGCGATCCGCAGGTCCATCTGCGGCTGATCGAGGGAGACGACCCGGAGCCCCACGATGCGCATACCCGGCGTCTGGCCGAGCAGGCCCCAGAACGCCACCATGAAGGCGGCACCCGCGATCAGCCAGGCGGCCGCCCCGATGGCGAGCGCGGGCACCTCCGCGTCGCTCGGGAAGACGAGCGAGACCACCAAGGCCACCAGGGCGGAGATCGCGATGAATGCGAGATTGAGCACCCCGACGTCGATCACGAATGCGAGCGTCCGAGTGAACACCCCGGCGCACTCGGTGGGCCCGGTTCGCTGCGGGCGCCTCGTGATCCGCCGCAGGATCCGCTCGATCGCGCCGTCGGCCTTGCGGGCGATCCTCCCGATCTGCCGCCGGATGTCGTCCAGGAACCCGACGCCCTGGGAGGCGATTGCGGCGCGTACCTCGGGGGCCTCGGCGATGCGCTCCACGAGCTGCTGCGCCTCGTCGCTCGCGAGCAATCGCTTCCACACCTCGTCGACGAGCTCGCTGTCGAGGGCATCGATCAGGGCGCGCTCGACCGCTGGGCTGTGGACCGCGCCTCGCATTGCCTCCTCCACCGCCGGCCCCTGAAGAACCCTCACCAGGGCGCGCTCGACCGCGGGACTCTCCACGGCGCGGACGATCGCCTCCTCGGTGGCGGCCTCAACCGCGCGGTCGACGCCGGCAGCCTGCGCGACCCTCCGCGCACCGCGCGCGCCGCCGCCGAGAAGCCGGGCGGGAAGTGGAGCTCTTGGTTCTTCCATGCGACGAGTCTAAGAGGGCGACGGTCGCGATCGGCGACACGACGAGCCGCATGACAGTAGGCTCGGCGGCAACGACTCCGACTACATCCGAGGAAGGTGTGCAATGCCCCCAGCCAAGCGGTCCACCACCAAGCGCCGTACCACGACCCGCAAGAAGCCGGCCGCTCGCAAGAGCCCCGCATCCAAGGAGCCGGCGGCCGTTGTGCGCCTCAACAAGGCCCTCGACTCGGCACAGGATGCGCTGAACGCCCTCCGCAAGGATCTCAGCAAGGGCGCGGGCTCGAGCGCCAAGGGCCTCTACAAAGACCTCGAGAAGCGCGTCCGTGACGTGCGCCGCGACAGCGGCAAGCTCGGGAAGACCCTCCAGAAGGACCTCGAGAAGCTCCAGAAGCAGCTCGCCGACGCGGCCAAGCAGGCGCGCCCCGGCTCGAGCGCCAAGCGCAAGCCGGCATCTCGTTCCAAGGCCAAGCGGTCCACCGCAAAGCGCTCCACCGCCAAGCGCCCGACGGCGAAGAAGACGTCGTCCCGTGGCACTTCGCGTTCTCGCAGCACCGCATCGCGCAGCCGCTCGCGCTCAGGGACCGCCTCACGCTCGCGTAGGTAGCCGGCGCAGAAGAAGCTCGTCGGGCTCGCGGGTGGCGCTCAGGCGCTGCTCGCGGGTTCAGTCCTGGCGCGTGCTCACCGCGACCAGCGCACCGACCGCGGTGACGCAGATCGCGCCAAGGACGACCCATTCGGCCCAGGAGTTCAGGTCGAAGATCGAGGCATAGGCGAGCATCAACAGGACCAGGACGAGAACCACCGACAGGATCGTGATGTGCGTCCGCTGGCGTGCGAGCTTCTGCTCGTGAGTGAGCTCGTCGGTCGGCGTGCGGATGTGATGCTCGTGGTGGTGCGGCGCGAGTGGATCGGTGAACTCGCGAGGGCCTTCGTCGGACATGCGCTCTTCTCCTCCTTGCTGTGCCCAGCCTACCGTTAGGATTGACCGGTCGGTCTTCACGGATGAGGCTCTCGCTCCCGAAATTCATCGTCGCGATTGCGGCTGCCGCGGCGCTGTCAGTCGCGGTCGCGGCCTGCGGTTCAACCACGTCCGACTCCACGAGCTCCACGGTCGCCGCCGCGGACTGCACACCGGACAAGATGCAGACCCAGACCGCGGGCGAGCTCACCGTGGCAACGGACAAGCCTGCCTATCCGCCTTACTTCGAGAACGACGATCCGACCAACGGCAAGGGCTTTGAGAGCGCCACCGCCTACGCGATCGCCAACCAACTCGGCTACGCCAAGTCCGACGTGAACTGGGTCACGGAGCCGTTCAACTCGAGCTACGCGCCCGGGCCGAAGGACTTCGATTTCGACGTCAACCAGATCTCGATCACGCCGCCTCGCGCCCAACACGTGGACTTCTCGGCTCCGTACTACACGGCCAACCAGGCGGTCGTCGCCTCGAAGGGCTCGAACGCCGCGAGCGCGACGTCGCTCGCCGACCTGAAGGACGCCTCGATCGGCGTCCAGATCGGCACCACCAGCCTCGACGCCGTGAACTCCGAGATCCAGCCCTCGAACCAGCCGAAGGTCTTCAACGACTCGAACGACGTCGTCACCGCCCTCAAGGAGGGGCAGGTGGACGCGGTGGTCGTCGACCTGCCCACCGCGCTCTATCTCACGGCCGCACAGGTCCCGAGCGCGACGATCGTCGGCCAGTTCCCGGCCCCCGGCGGGGACCGGTGGGGAGCGCTGCTCGCCAAGGGCTCCTCACTCACGGGCTGCGTCTCCCACGCGATCGACGAACTCCGCTCCTCCGGTGAGCTCGGCAAGATCGAGGACCGCTGGATGAGCAAGGCCGCACAGGCGCCCACCCTGAACTGACGTTTCTGCCGCCGCTCGCGTTGCGAGCATCTTGCGGGTGACCGCGAGCGAAGCGACGCTCGGCGGCCGCCGAGCGGAGCGCGAGGCGGCCAAGAAGCGGCGTGCCCGAAGAGGCCAGGCGATCGCGGCGGCATCGTCCCTCGTCGTCATCGGCGGGCTAGTCGCGCTCGTGGTCACAAGCCCCGGATGGGCGACCGTCCGCGACACGTTCTTCTCCTGGAGCGCGTTCAAGGACTCGTTCCCGGACGTGGCAAAGGCCTTCTGGCTCGACATCAAGATGTTCTGCGTGATCGAGGTTGCGGTGCTGATCGTCGGCATGGTCATCGCGCTGATCCGAACCAGCCGTGCCGCCGCCCTGTTCCCGGTACGGATGCTGGCCGCCGTGTTCGTCGACGTGTTCCGCGGCGTGCCGGTGATCCTGCTGGTCTACCTGGTGGGGTTCGGGATCCCGGCGCTCGAG
>DASQCL010000229.1:0-3245 GCA_035634715.1 Solirubrobacterales bacterium | reverse complement strand
ACGGAAGTCGCCCGACGGCCAGATCCCGAGGGCCTCGAGCGGCGAGATCGGGTTGAAAAGGTTGCCGAGCCCGGCCCCGGGCGGGTTGAAGGTCTCGAAGCTCGCGAAGTTCACCATCCGCCCGATCTCCGGCGCCGCCACCACGACCAGGACCCCCACCGCCACGACCGCCGGGAGCGCGGCCTTTCGCACCAGCGCCCTCGCCGCCGACCGCGAGCGGCGCCGTACCTTCATCGCGATCTCGACGACCGCCCAGAGGCCGGCGGCGCCGGCGAGCCAGAGGAGCCCGGGGAAGCTGTAGGAGTAGATGCTCCCGATCGCGAGCGCCGCCAGCGGCACCGCAACCAGTGGGCCGCGCCGCGCCCCTGGGACAAGGGTCGACCGCGAGAGCTCGTGCAGGCCGATGGCGAACGCCAGCACCCAGAGGGCCTCCATCGTCTCCTTGAACGCCCCCTGGATCAGATAGGACGCCACCAGGTACGGCACGCCGACGAGGAGCGCCGCCGCCGTCCGCCGCCAGGGCACGAACCGCTCCAGCAGGGCCAGCGGCGCGAGCGTCGCGCATGCCGCGATCGCCAGCGTCAGGCCGTCAAACGCGTGCACCAGGCTCGCGCCGGTCGCCTTCGACGTGGCCACGACCAGCGAGTGCGGACCGAGCGGATATCCCTGGGTCAGGAGCCGCGAGCCTTCGCCGTGCGCCAGGCGATTGGCGGCGAACAGGTGCTGGGACATGTCCGGGTTGAGGCCCGTCCCCAGGATCCCGAACCGGCGTTCGACGATGAAGGGCAGCGAGGCGGCGATAACCGCGCCGATGAACGGTGGGAGGCCGACCGCCACCGCGGGGCGGAGCCCGGCTACCCGGCCGAACAGGAAGGCCAGGGATGCGACGACCAGAACCCCGATGGCGATGGCGGCAGCAGTGCCATCGCCCGGGAGACGCACTGTCCCCCAGGCGACCGAGGTGGTCACCGCGAGCCCTACCGCCGGGGAGAGCCACGACCACTTCCGCCGCCCGCACGCGCGAAACACGGCCTGCCCCACGCAGACCGAGGCGATGAGGATGGCCGCGAAGGAGGCGTACGTCCCCAGCATTGGCCGGCGAGCATAGAAGCCGGCGCAGCCAGGGTCGCGATGCGGCGCATTCCGTGCACGACACCGCGCGCGCCGTTTGGTGCCCCGACTCGCGGGTATTCCGCTGACCGAGAACCTTGGCCGTGCCGAACGGCGGCGGCCATAATGTCCCTTCTCATGAGCGCTGGCGCTGATCTGCCGACCAAGACGAGCACCAAGCCGGAGTTCCGGATCGTCCTCCCCAGCCGTCCTGAGAACGTGGCGGTCATCCGGCAGGCTCTCGCCGGGGCGATCGAGGTACTGGGACTCAGCGAGTCGCGCCTACTCGACATCAACACCGCCGTCAGCGAGGCGTGCAACAACGTCGTCGTGCACGCGTACGAGGGCGAGCACGGCCCGCTCGAGGTCTACCTCTGCGTGCAGGACTCCGAGCTCGAGGTCGTGGTTCGCGACGACGGCGTGGGAATTCGGCCGAAGGCGCCGGAGCCGGGACTCGAGGTCCAGGGGCTGGGGCTGTCGCTGATCCAGACGCTGAGCGACCGGGTCGAGTTCCACGGCGGCGTCGACCAGGGCACAGAGGTGAGGATGGCCTTCTCCCTCAACGGCGAGAGCGAGTCCTGGATCCGCGACATGCCACCCGACGACGACGACATCCGCCGGCCCCCTGGAGAGCTTGTCATCGCCGTTTCCGCCGGGCCGCTGGCGGCACCGGTTCTCGGTCGGGTGATCGCGATGCTCGCGGCCCGGGCGGACTTCTCGCTCGAGGGCATCTCCGAGGCACAGCTCGTCACCGATTCGCTCGCCGCCAACGTGCCGCGGGTGATCGTGGGCGCCAACATCCAGCTCGGGATCGACTCACCCCCGGAGGAGCTTGTCGTCCGCGTCGGGCCCCTGCAGGAGGGCGGTGCCAACAGGATCATGGATGCCTCCGCGCTGGGCGACCTGCCGCCGGTGCTCGAGCGCCTCACGAAGGAGCATCAGATCGAGGGCTCGCCGAACGGCGAGATCCTGAGCTTGACGCTCGTCAACCCCGCCTAGGGGCTAAAGCGAGTACTAGACCGACGCGGGGTCGTCGACGATCTCGAGCCGCTGGTCGAGCTGGGTCACGCTGAACACGCGCTCGACCGCGGTGGTGCCACGGATGATCACCAAGCGGCGCCCGCCAGACCGCGCCCGCTCGTCGGCGGAGATGACGGCGCGGAGCCCGGTCGAGTCGATGAACTCGACCTTGCGGAGATCCAGGACCAGCACGGCGGGAGCGTCGGCCTCCACCTTCTCGAGACCCTCTTCGAACTGCGGCGCGCTAGCAATGTCGAGCTCGCCGACCAGGGCTATGCGAGCCTGGCCCTCTCCCTCCTCCGTGATGATCTCGATCGGCGACATGAACGACGCGGCACGATACACCGCGACCGCACTGTCTCGGCGGGTCAGTGCCCGGCCAGTACCGCGTCGATCGCCGAGTCAAGCGTCTCGTAGACGGGAATCGTCCGGTCGATCGCCGTCAGCTCGAGGAGCTTCCTGACCTCGCCGCCGGTGCATACCAGCGCCACGTTGGACTCCCCGTTCTGCGCCGGCTTGGCGCCGTGCAGGAGGGTTGCCAACCCGGTCGAGTCGACGAACTCGCAGCCGGTCAGGTCGATCACGAGCGGGCGGTCCCCGTCGCGGGCGGCTTCGCTCAGGAGCTCGCGCACCTTGGGACTCGTGGCGATGTCGAGCTCGCCCAGGATGGTGATCACCGATGCGTTGCGAACGACTTCCTCGGTGGCGTCGAACGGCTTTTGGTTCATGTCTTTCTCAGCCCAAATCATCCTTGACCCAACATCCGAGGTCCGGCGCCGGGTGGGCCTCAGCGACCTGCTGATGCCCGCGGTGATCCTAACCGCTTATGCATCACTCGGGTCGCCGTGTTCGAAATTGCAAACATGGAGATAGGCGGGATGGACTGGGCGCTGCTGGTGCGGTTTCGCCGCAGGACTCACGCTTCGACCGCACTGCTACCAGTTGCGCTAGGCCAAACCTGGTCACCGAGGCGGTCGAGCGTGGCCTCTGCGGAGAGGGTGTGTCGGAGAGACGCTCGAGCCGCTGCCCGAGGTGCTGAGGACGGGGACCGAGACCCTCATCGCAGCTCTGAAAGACGCCACGGCGGTCGCCCGAGCCTGAGCCGACTGTCCTAA
>DASQCL010000228.1:0-2276 GCA_035634715.1 Solirubrobacterales bacterium | reverse complement strand
GCCGTCGCCGCGGACCGCTCGGCAGAGGGATGCTCTGGCCGATCGCGATCACCCGCGGGCTCTTGACGCGCCAGAAGGCACCGGGGTTGTCCTGCGCCTCGCGGATCAGCCGGCGGCTCTCGCGAATCGCCTGGCGCGAATCCGAGGGGGCGACGATCAGGACGCGATGCCCCCGCTCCGCCAACTCCGAGGAGGTGCGGGCGACGAACTCATTGATCTCGTGCCGCCTGCCCCACGGATGGGGGCTGACTTGTGCGATGGCCAGCGAGTCAGTGCTCACGGGCCGAGCTTACGACCCGAAGCTACTTCGCCCTGGCCTTCGCCTTGCTCTTCGCCTTGCCGGCGGGAACTCCCCGCTGGCGCGTGTACTTGGCGATGAACTCCTCGGTCTGCTCCCGCGCCAGCGAATCGGGGCGCTGGTTGTGCGGCGACTTCATCAGGTAGCTGGAGGGACCGTCGAGCTGGCCGGCAACGCCGTGGTTGAGCGCCAGCTTCACGATCCGCACCGCGTCGATGACGATGCCGGCGGAGTTCGGCGAGTCCCAGACCTCGAGCTTGAGCTCGACGTTCAGCGGCACGTCGCCGAAGGCCTTGCCCTCGACGCGGATGTGCGCCCACTTGCGGTCGGTCAGCCACGGCACGTAGTCCGAGGGGCCGATGTAGACGTCCTCGGGGGGCAACTCGTGGTCCATGATCGAGGTGACTGCGTTGGTCTTCGAGATCTTCTTGGACTCCAGCCGCTCCCGCTCGAGCATGTTGTAGAAGTCCATGTTCCCGCCGACGTTGAGCTGGCTGGTGCGCTCAATCCGCACGCCGCGGTCGCCGAAGAGCCTTGCGAGCTGCCGGTGCACGATCGTGGCGCCGACCTGCGACTTGATGTCGTCGCCGATGATCGGCAGGCCGGCCTCCTCGAAGCGCCGGTCCCAGTAGTCCTCGCGGGCGATGAACACCGGGAGGCAGTTGACGAAGCCCACGCCGGCGGCGAGCGCCTGCTCGACGTACCACTTGGTCGCCTGCTCGGAGCCGACCGGCAGATAGCAGACGAGCACGTCCGTCTGGGTGTCCTGGAGGATCCCGACGATGTCCGCAGTCTCGCCGGGGGCCTTGGTGATCTTCTCCTTCAGGTACTTGCCGAGGCCGTCATGGGTCATGCCCCGGTGCACCTTGACGCCGAGCTTCGGCACGTCCGAGAACTTCATCGTGTTGTTCTGGCCGGACCAGATCGCCTCGGAGAGGTCCTTGCCGACCTTGTCGGCGTCGATGTCGAAGGCGGCGGTGAACTCGATGTCGCGGACGTGGTAGCCGCCCAGATCCACGTGCATGAGGCCCGGGACCTGCTCAGTGGGGTCGGCGTCCTTGTAGTAGGTGACGCCCTGCACGAAAGAGCTCGCACAGTTGCCGACGCCGACGATCGCGACCCGGACCTTCTCGTCCGAACCGCCGTTGCGGCGGGCGCCGTTGGCTCTTCCATTGACGGTGCTCATTCTGGGGAATCCTCCTCGATAAGAAGAATCAGCTCTGAAACCACACTTGCGCGGCTACGCGGTTACACATCCTCGGCCGGGACCGGCTCCTGGGCGGGCGTCCGGGGTACCTCGGCGCCGCGCCGCCTGAGCTCGTTCCTGACGTGCCAGACGCGCTGAACCACTGTGAAAGCCGTCAGCGCCGCCATCGCGTAGATCGCCGGTGCCAGAAGGTCTGCGTCGAAGATCCCAGCTCCCTTCGCGAAAACGAGGCCAATCGAAAGTATGACTACCCGGACCGGGCGTGTGGCCAACCCCACCTTGCACTCCACGCCCAGGGCCTCGGCCCGCGCGCGCGTGTAGGAGACCATCAGCGAGCCGAGCACGACCACGACGCACATCGCCGCGGCGAACTCGTCCCCACTGAGGGCGAACCGGTAGGCGATCGCGGCGATCACGATGCCCTCCTCGACCCTGTCCAGCGTCGAATCGAGGAAGGCCCCGAACAGGGTCCCCTTGCCCGACGCGCGTGCGTAGCGGCCGTCGAGGGTGTCCATCACCGACCCGACGATGAAGGCGATGCCGCCGAGGAAGTAGAGGCCCTGCCAGATCAGGACGGCCGCGGTCAGGTTGCCGACCAGCCCCACCATCGAGATGGCATTCGGCGTCAGACGGGACTCGATCAGCCGGTTTCGCATCGTCGCCGAGATCTCGGCGGCGCTGGTCGGTCCCCTGCCGGGCGGAGGGGTCCCGTTGGCGGGCAGGTCTCGCTGATCAATGCTCATCGGAGCTATGCGGGTACAACCTCGGGCC
>DASQCL010000227.1:0-4781 GCA_035634715.1 Solirubrobacterales bacterium | reverse complement strand
GTAGAGGGCCTGGGTGCCGGCCAGGTGGGTGTTGAGGAGGTAGCCGAGGTTGGCCTGGAAGCTGTAGGCGGGGTCGACGGCGCCGGTGGTCGTGAAGTGGTCGCCCTCGCGGCGGTCGCCGTCGACGGAGTCGAGGTAGCGCACCAGCCCGCCGGTGACATGGCTCGGGAAGGGGCAGCCCGAGTTCGAGGCGAGGCCGCCGACCGTTGGGCACAGGTCGAGCTCGTCGGAGGTGCCGTCGCCGTCGCGGTCGCTCGCGCCGGCTACGGCACCGTCGACATAGTCGTTATCGATGTTGATCGTGTGGCCGCCGTACGACTCGTTGTGCGCGCCACGGTACTGGCGGATCCGCTGGTGGTCGCTCCAGTAGCTGTCCGGGATGTACGAGTCGTGGGTCGTCCGCCGCCCGTCCCAGTTCGCGATCCAGATGTCATCCGGCTCCCTGTAGGAGGTCCCGTAGCGGCTCCCGAGGTCGACGATGCCCGAGCCCGCGCTGCTGTAGACGCCCGCGACATAGCCGCCCGAGCGGATCCGGGCGGTCCACCCGGAGAGGAACCTCAGCACCGCCTTGCTGTTGGTGGAGGTCCGCGAGTAGCCCTCCATGTCGAAGTAGATGGGGCTCCCGCTCCCGAGCCCGAGCGCGTGTGCATCGGCGATCGCGTCCCGGGCCGCCGCCCGCCCCTGGGACTTCGCCCTGCTGCGCTTGATCGCCGCGCAGCCGCACACGTTCGCGGGCGCCTGCAGCCCGACGTAGATCGGGATCAGTCCCCAGCCGTCGGCGACCTGCTTTCGCACCCAGCTCGGGGTGAGGTTCGGCTGGCTGCAGCCACGATTCGCGCCGCCGATGTAGACCCCCGCCGTCCGGTACGGCGAGGACGACCATGCGGACATGGCGGACTTCGAGGGGGCCGTGCAGGCATCGAAGCCGAGGCCTTTCTGGGAGGCGCTCGCGGTCGCGGTCGCCGGGGCGCGCGTCGGCCTGGAAGATCGGGCTGGGCCCCGCGACGGCTTCGCCGCCGGCGTCAGGCGCGCTCCGTCGAGGATCCGCCGGACGGCCGCCGGGCTGCGCCTCCAGGTCGCGGTCACCTGGACTCCGGCCGAGGGCACGTCGACACGCAACTCGGTCGCCGACCTGGCGGCCGGAAGCTGTTCCGGGGCGGCCCGCCCCTCGGGGGCCCTCAGCTCACGCGCGGCGCCCGCTTCAGGTGTGGCCCGCGGCAGCGGCTCGACGAGCACGGCGCCGCTGCGGCCCACGACGTGGGCGGGACAGCCCTGGTCCGCGCCCGGATGGCCGAGGTAGACGGCGTGCCGGTCGAACCGCACGCAGGTGGAGGGGTTCGCCGCGAGGCGATGGACGGGCCACGAGGCGGGGACGGCGATCTCGTAGCCGCGGTACTCGACCGTCCGGGACCCGGTGCCGGCCCCGGCGTCGGCGGCGCCGATGCCCGCGGCGCACGCAACCGCCGCGGCGATCGCCGCGTGCCTGATCCAATTTCCTCTCCTGCCGATAGGTGCGATCCCTGCCATTCGTGGCGATTTCCCCTGCCAGCGGCCAATATAGCCCTGGGAAGACGCCCCTGCGCGTCGCGCTAGCGCGTCAGATCTTGAGCAGGACGATGGTGTTGAGGACGAACAGGATCCCGAAGACGACCGTCCAACGGTCGAGGTTCCGCTCGACCAGCGATCCGCCCCCGAACGAGCTGCCCGACTGCCCGATCCCGAACGCACCTGAAAGGCCCGCGTCCTTCCCCGAGTGGAGAAGGATGAGGAAGATCAGGACGATCGAGATGATCACCTGGAATACGCCGAGCACGACTGCCATCGCTCGCGCAGTTTAGCCGCCGCTCGCCGCCCGCCTAGCGCTCGGCAGGCACCCCACGCCCGGCGTCGGCCTTGGCCTCGTCGAGCTCCTTCAGGATCTTGACCGCGTCCCGCCGCAGCTCCGCGTCCTGCCGAGTCCAGTCCTCCTGCGAGAGCTTGCCCTGCTCGCGGTCGAGCTCGGTGTCCCGGATTTCGCGGTACTTGGCCTCCTTGGCCGCCTCGAGGTTGGCGACCCTGGGGTCCTCGATCCGCTGCGTAGCCGCTGCCTCCTGTTCCTTGGTGCGGCGAAGGGGCACGCTCACGAACCACACGACGATGGCCACGATCAGGACGGCGAGGACGATCTCCACGGTGGGCTACGCGCGGCCGAGCTCGCGCGCGAGGCGGGCCGCGTAGACGTCGGAGACGCGGCGGCGCCGGGCCTCGGGAGCCGGCCAGATCGCGACCAGGCCACCGATCACCGCGATCGCCCCACCGACCCAGATCCAGGTCACGAGCGGATTCACGTTGACGCGAAAGGTCGCCGGCGGCGGGTCCTTCAGGTACTGCTGCTCGATGTTGCGGACGGCCAGGCCCTGGAGCGCGCCGAGCGCCTGCTGGGCCTGCATGTTCTTCGGCGAGACGCCCTTGCCGATCTGCTCGAGCTTGCGATCCGACTTGTTGATCAGAGGGTTCAGCGGGCCGAGGTCGGGGATCATCGAGGTCCATAGGTCGCCGCTCACCGTGGTCTTGCGCCCGACCTCGCTCGTCGCCTCGCCCTCGAAGAAGCTGCGGATCGGCCCTCCTCCGGGTCCGCCGGTCACCGGGGTCCCGCCGCCCACGCCGGAGTAGTAGTTGCGCGACGGATAGAGCGTCGCGTAAGAGCTGCCGTCCTTGGTGACCTTCAGCACCGCGCCGAAGGTGAGCCGCTGCTCGGGCGCGCTGATCTCGGCTGTGGGCTTCACGTATTTGAGGTGGTAGTTGTCCACCGTGGCCGACTCGCCAGGGCTCAGGCGCAGGTCGCGGCTGGTCTGGAAGCTCGAGGACGCCGCGACCGCGATCAGCAGGATGGCGATACCCGCGTGGACCACGTAGCCGCCGTAGCGGCGGCGATTACGGGCGAACAGGCCGGCGAGCGCCCGCGGGTACGAGCCGCCCTTGAGCGAGCGGTAGGCAGCGGCTCCCTTGGCGAACTCCTGGACCAGCGCGGCGAGCGCGAAGGAGGCCAGGGCGAACATCACGAGCGCGAACGGATGCGAGTCCGCGTCGGTAAGCAGGATCAGCAGGCCGGTGACCACCACAGCCGCCAGCGCGGGCCAGGCCAGGAGCCGGCGGGCGGCCCCCAGGCTGACGCGGCGCCAGGCGAACAGCGGCCCGATCCCCGTGAACAGGACCAGCAGGATCGCGAGCGGTGTCGTGTAGCGGTCGAACCAGGGCGCCGCAAGCGATGCCTTGCTGCCGGTGAAGAGCTCCGAGATCAGGGGGAAGAACGTGCCCCAGAAGATCACGGCCGCGAGCCCGACCAGCAGCAGGTTGTTGACGAGGAAGATCGCCTCCCTCGAGACCAGCGACTCGATCCGCTTCTCGGACTTCAGGTCGGGGAGCCTCGAGACGATCAGGAGCGTCGAGCCGACGATGACGACCCCGATCAGGACGAGGAGCGGCCCGCCGACCGTCGACTCGCCGAAGGCGTGGATCGACTCCAGGATCCCGGAGCGCACCAGGAACGTCCCGAGCAGCGCGAGCGAGAAGGTCATGCAGATCAGCGTCACGTTCCACACGCGCAACATCCCGCGCCGTTCCTGGACCATGATCGAGTGCAGGAACGCCGTGCCCACGAGCCATGGCATCAGCGATGCGTTCTCGACCGGGTCCCACCCCCAGTAGCCGCCCCAGCCGAGCTCCGAGTACGACCAGCGCGCGCCGAGCAGGATCCCGACGCCGAGGCAGAGCCAGGCGATCAGCGCGAAGCGGCGCGTCGACCGGATCCAGCTCGCGTCGAGGCGTCGCGTGATGAGCGCCGCGATCGCGAACGCGAACGGGATCGCCCAGAAGACGTACCCCGTGTAGAGCATCGGCGGGTGAATCGCCATCGCCGGGTGGCGGAGCAGTGGCTCGAGGCCGACGCCCTCGGGCGGCACGGGGCTGAGCCGTGCGAAGGGGTTCGCGTCGAAGAGCATCAGGCCGGTGAAGAAGGTCCCGAGGCCCATCAGGATGGCCGTCGCCCACGGCGCGAGCTCTCGGTGTTTGTTCCGCGTCGCGAACAGGACCGCGGATGAGGTGAGCGAGAGCACCCAGGCCCAGAGCAACAGCGAGCCTTCCTGACTCGACCACATCGCGGTGAAGCGGTAGAAGATCGGCGTCGTGGTCGACGAGTGGTCGGCGACCACCTGAAGCGAGAGGTCCGTCCGGGCGAACGCGGCCTCGATGATGATCACGCAGATCGTCAGCAGCGCGGCGAAGGCGTAGACGGCCCGCCGCGAGGAGTCGACGAATCGGCGGTCGCCGCGGGTCCCGATCAGCGCAGCGACCGCGGCGAATATCGCCAGCGCGAAGGCGAGGATCAGGCAGGCGAACCCGAGGGTGATCACTGGAGCGCCGGCCTCAATTCGTGATGATCACGTGCTGGGGGTCCTGCTGGGCCTGTGTCGTGTACTTGGACGGGCACTTCGTGATCAGGCTGTCGCGGTCGGCCATGAACGTTCCGTTCACGACGCTTCCGGTGACCACGATCTCGCGGCCGTCCGTGAACGGGTCGGGAATCTCGCCGCGGTACTTGACCGGGATCGAAACCTTGGAGTTGTCGCGGTCCTCGACGCGGAAGTTGAGCACCGAACCGTGGTGGTGAATGGACCCCGGGACGACGACGCCGGTCATCTCGTACGACTGGCCCGGGGAGGCGTGCACGAGGTCGGACGGCTCCTTGGCCTGCGACGAGGCGCTGAAGGACGTGTAGATGAGCGCCACGGCCAATAGAACCG
>DASQCL010000226.1:0-3962 GCA_035634715.1 Solirubrobacterales bacterium | reverse complement strand
GTTGAAGCGGACGTGCAGTTCGGTCGACTGTGATTGCGCCCAGAGCGGCGCCGCCGCGATCACCGCGGCGGCGTCCGGGCGGTCGAGAAGCTTTGCCACCAGCTCGTCGATCAGCTTGGCGGTGACCAGCGGCCTGGCCGCGTCGTGGACGGCGACGAGCTCGGACTCGACTCGCTGCAGGCCGGCCGCCACCGACTCAGACCGGCTCGCGCCGCCGGCGACCGCCACGGCCTCATCGGGCACACGGCCCTCGGAGCCGGCCGGCACGGCCACGATGACGGCCCCGACGCGCTCGGCCTGCGAAAAGGCGTCCAGCGACCAGTGGAGGAGCGCCCGCCCCCCTAGTTGTACGAATGCCTTCGGGCCGCCGGCTCCGAGCCTCTCGCCGGAGCCGGCGGCCGCAATGACCGCTGATGCCGCTGGTTGGTCAGGCAGACGCCTTGGCGCCGAAGCGCTCCTCCAGCAGCTCGTCCAGATACGCCTCGGCTCCCTCTTCGTCCTTCCCGAGTGCGTACATGAACTCCGAGGCGAGGATCTTCTTCGCCCGGGTGTACATCTGCTTCTCCCCGGTGGAGAGGCCCTTCTCCCACTCGCGAATGGCCAGGTTGCGGACAACCTCCGCCAGCTCGAAGACGTCTCCCGTCTTGATCTTCTCGCGGTTGTACTTGAAGCGGCGATTCCAGTTCTTCGGCATGTCGGAAACCTCGCCGGTCAGAACCTTGATCACCTTCTCGACCTCTTCACCCGCGATCACCCGTCGCAGTCCCGCTCGATGGGCGTTCTCGCAGGGAACCATGACCGTCATGTCGTTGTGGAGAATCTTGATGGTCAGGTAGTCCCGCTTCTCACCCAGGAGATCCTTGGTCTCCTTCTTCATCACGACACCGGCCCCGTGGTGCGGGTAGACGACGTTGTCGCCTTCGCCAAAGGTGCACTCGACGGGGCCGAGCTCGTCCTCGATGTCCTCTATTGCGTCATCCGCAGTAGCTAGCTCTGGAATGTCGTCCTCCTTACTTAAGGACGGCCGGGCAGCGGCCGTCTGTTCATGGATAACGGTCGACGAAATCGACCTCTTGCAAGCTGCGAAGTCCCTCTCGAATCTCCCTCGCACGGGCGGGCCCGACGCCATCAATCGCCGCCAGCTCGTCTTCGGTCGCGTTGACGATCGCGTCGAGGTCGCCGAAGGTCTGGACGACCTCATGGACCACCAGGCGAGGAAGCCTTCGAATGCGGGATAGCGCCCGATAGCCGCGTGGGGACACGGTGACGTCGATGGTGCTGGTCTTGCGGTCGTAGCCGAGGAGCTCGGCGAGTCGCCCGAAGTCGAGCAGCTCCTGGTGGGGCACCGTCGCCAGCTCCTGCAGGATGCTCTCGACGCGCTCGTCGGAGTCGACCAGGCTGTAGTCGCGGACGAGCGCCACGCGCTCGCCCATCACGCCGACCACGGTCTCCTCGAGCTGCATCTCGATCAGGCGGCCCTCGGTGCCCAGCTCGATGATGTAGCGCTCGACCTCGGCGCCCATCCTTGACACGAGCTCCGCCCGCTGGACGGTCGAGAGCACGTCGTGGAGCGTGCAACCGCCCAGGAGCTCTAGGCCCGTCAGCCGGGCGGAGACCTGATCCAGGCGGGAGCGGTACTTCTCGAGCGTCGCGAGCCCCTGGTTGGCCTTGGAGAGCACCTGGGGGATCTCCTGGAGGATGTACTTCAGGCCCTCGACATAGAGCGAGACCACGTCGCGCCGCTGGGAGATTGCGATCACGAGCGCCTTGGTCTGCTTCGAGACACGCTCGGCCGTGCGGTGCCGGGTTCCCGTCTCCATCGAGAGGATGGTCGGATCCGGCATCAGCTGGACGTTGGCCCAGTGGATCTTCGTCGCCGGCGGGTCCAGGACGATGGCCCCGTCCATCTTCGCCACCTGGTAGAGCAGCGCCGGCGTGTAGTCGATGTCGAGCCTGATTCCGCCGCTGAACAGGTAGGAAACGTCCTCGGGCTCGGCGATCAGGATCAGCCCGCCCGTGCGGGCATGGATGATGTTGTCGATGCCCTCTCGCAGCGGCGTACCAGGCGCGACCATGTCGAGCGACTGGAGTAGCCGGGGGTCGAGACGAGCCTCGAGTTCATGTAGCTCGTCTCCCACACTCGACGCCATCGTTGATCCATGATGGCAAATAGGTCTTAAGACGCGTGGATAGCCGAATTCCAAGTGGACAGGTCGGATTGGGCATTGTCAAGCCACGGTCCGGCCCGCCCAGGCCCGCTAGGCGGTGCTGAAAGGTCAGGCGGCCTTGGCCCTGGGCGACCGGCCCGCGGCCGTGGCACGAAGCGCCGAGCGCAGCGTCCCGTGCGCGGTCAGACCATCGACGCGCTCGCCGGCCTGAGGACCGAGGACGGGGCTGAGGCCGAATTTGAGCGCCTCGGCGACCCGCCGCTCGGGGTGCGAGACGAAGCGCAGCTCGCCCGTGAGCCCGACCTCGCCGAAGCACGCGAGCGGGCGTCCCTCGGGATCGGCGAGCGTCTCACCCCGGTGAGCCGACGCCAGCGCCATCGCCACGGCGAGATCGGCGCCCGGCTCGTCCACCCGCACCCCGCCGGCCACGTTCACGAAGACGTCGGCGGACGCCAGCGAGGGGCCGCCGTGCCGTGCGAGGACCGCGAGCACCATCGCCAGGCGATTGCGGTCGATCCCGGTCGCGACACGCCGCGGGGGCACGATCTCCGTGGGTGCCACGAGTGCCTGGACCTCCACCAGCAGGGGGCGGGTCCCCTCCATCGCGCACAGGACGCACGATCCCGGCGCGTCCGAGGCCTCACCCACGAACCGCGCCGAAGGGTCGGCGACCTCGACCAGGCCACCTGAGCGCATCTCGAACACGCCCACCTCGCTGGTGGCGCCGAAGCGGTTCTTGAGCGCCCTCAGGGTACGGTAGCTCCGCTCGCGCTCGCCCTCGAACAGCAGAACGGAGTCCACCAGGTGCTCGAGGACCCGCGGCCCGGCGACGCTGCCGTCCTTCGTCACGTGGCCCACGAGCACGACGGTAATGCCGAGGCGCTTTCCGACCTCGGTGACCGCGCCCGCCGCCTCCCTCACCTGGCCGACCGAGCCGGGCGCTCCGGTCATTCCCTCCGAGTGGAGCGTCTGCACCGAGTCGATGACGCAGACGGCGGGCTGCTCGGCCTCCAGCCCGGCGACGACCGACTCGACCGACGTCTCCGCCAGGGCCGGGACCGACAGCGCGTCCCCGCCCAGGCGCTCCGCACGGAGCCGGACCTGCGCCGTCGACTCCTCCCCGGACACGTAGAGGACCTTTCCGCCCCGACCGGCGAGGTTGCCGAGCGCCATGCCGGTGAGCGTGGACTTGCCGATGCCGGGTGACCCGCCGAGGAGCACGACCGAGCCGGGGACCAGCCCGCCGCCGAGCACACGGTCGAGCTCGGCGATGCCCGTCAGCAGGCGGTCGGCCTTCGGTGCCCTGACCTCGCGCAGCGACACCGGCCTGGGAGCCGATGTCCTGGGGCCCTTGGAGCCACCTCGCCGGCTCCCGCCGCCAGTGGGGCGCTTGGCTTCGACCAGGGTGTTCCACTCGCCGCAGCCCGGGCAGCGGCCCGTCCACGCGAGCGCGGAGTGCCCGCATTCCTGACAGACGAAGTGGGCGCCGGAGGGCATCGGTTGTCTCGGTGAGGGGCTTTAGCCCCGAACCTGGCTGGTGCTGTTCATGTTTCTCGGTGAGGGGCTTTAGCCCCGAAACTGGCTTGTGCAGTTCATAGGTGCCTGAGACTAGGCACCCCGCCCGACGCCATCGTGCCCCCCACGCCCCCTCGATTGTCGGATTTGTTGGATATATCGCGAGGAATCCGACAACCGCGACTGTTGGGGTCAGAGGTCGTAGATCCGTGCCCGAAAACACCGGCTGCCGCTTGCCAATGCGGTTTCTCGCGCTTTCTGCAGCCTCATGCGCCAGCT
>DASQCL010000225.1:0-2450 GCA_035634715.1 Solirubrobacterales bacterium | reverse complement strand
CAGCACCTGGCTCCTGGAGATGCTTTGCCACGCGCTGAAGGTCGACCACGAGTCCAGCGTCGGGTTCCGTTAGCAGGAGCGGCTGGGCGGACCCGCCCTCGCGCTGCCCGTCAACGAGTTCGGGATCGGCGCGCACCTCGTCGTCGCGGGTGACGCGGCGGCGATGGACAGCGAAGCCGGCAATCCCCCGTCCCTCAACGTCTTCTACAGCTCGTACTCGAGCTATGCCTTCTCGTCGGCGTATGCGGACGTGTGGCGCCCCGAGGCACGGCGCTTGACCCTGGTGCGCCTCTTACGCGGTGATCGCGAGGGCGCGGGGGGCCGGCCTCAGGATGTCGGAGGAGCTACCGCTGATAGTCATCAAGGAGGTCAACAGCTCCCATGCTGCGGTCTGATCATGTCGCTCCTTCCCCGGTCAAAGCTCATCTTCCTCAGGGTAGGGTCGGATCAGTCGGTCGCGGTCTGCGGGCTCAGCGGCTGAAGGCCGGCGACGGCCTGCAAGGGGTACGTCGCGGGGAGGAGTCGCCACCGGATGACAGAACCCCGGCCCGATGGAATCGAAAGCAAAGCGCACGCTCGTGAAGTCCCCGCCCGAGCTGTGGGAGCTGGCGGACGACGTGGCACGCATGGAGGCCTGGATGGCGGGCCTCGTGGGCACGGCGGACCCGGTTTCCGTCCAGGTCACCGGCCGGGAGCCGGAACGCGTGCTGGCGTGGTCCACGCCCGGCAACGGCTCCGGCGGCGGGCGGATCGCGCTCGAGCTCGCCGAGAAGGGCTTCGGGACCTCGGTTTCGATCACCGCCGAGCACTCGCGGCCGGATCCGGACGGCGCGGACGCTGCGTTGGAGCAGCTCCTCGATGAGCTGGGATCCCCAGAGCGGCGCCCCTTCGAGCGCGGCTGACCCGGCAGGCGGCGGCGCTCAGGCGGACCCGGCGGAGCTCGCCCGGGCGCACGGCGCGACCCTGCTCGACGCGCTCGAGGACCACCGCCCCGGCTCGCGCGAGCACGCCGAGGCGACCGCCTCCTACGCCTTCGCGGCGGCCGTCGAGCTCGGCTTCGAGCGCGAGCACGCCGAGGCCGTGCGGGAGACAGCCCACCTCCACGAGGTGGGGATGATCTACGTGCCCACCGCGGTCCTCGCGGCCGCGCCGGACCAGCGAAGCGCTGAGGGAAGGGCACTGATCGACGCTCACCCGGGATATGGAGCGGAGCTCGCCCTCGGCGCCGGCGTTCCGCCGTTGGTCTGCGACTGGATCCGCGCCACCGCCGAGCGGTTCGACGGCAGGGGGCCCGGCGGCCTCGCCGGCGAGCGGATCCCGCTCGAGGCGCGGATCGTCCGGGTGGCATGCGCCTGCGATTGGGCGCTAACCACTCCCCAGGCGGGCGCGAGCCCGGCCGAGCATCGCGGGGCCGCGTTCGAGGTCCTGCGCGCTGCGGCGGGCCGCGAGCTCGACCCGCGCGTGGTCGAGGCCCTGGCCGGAATGCTGGACCGCGTCACCCGCCGCTGAGACCCTTTGAAATGGGCGATTTTCCGATTCTCCACGGCGCGCCATAGAATCGCGCCGCCCGTGCGCGAGAAGTTTCCCGAGACACATGAGGAGAAGCTCGCCTACCTGCGCGAGCTGCGTGAGCAGGCGGTCCACTCGGCCTCCGAGGAGGCGATCGCCAAGCAGCACGAGAAGGGCAAGCTGACGGCGCGCGAGCGGGTCGAGAAGCTCCTCGACCCCGGCTCCTTCGAGGAGCTCGACACCTTCGTCCGGCACCGGACCTACGAGTTCGACATGCAGAAGCGCCGCCCCTGGGGCGACGCCGTGGTCACCGGCTGGGGGACGATCGACGGCCGGCCGGTCGCTGTCTTCTCCCAGGACTTCACGGTGTTCGGCGGCTCGCTCGGCGAGGTCATGGGCGAGAAGATGTGCAAGGTCATGGACCTGGCGGCCAAGATCGGCTGCCCGGTCATCGGCCTGAACGACTCGGGCGGGGCGCGGATTCAGGAGGGCGTCGTCTCGCTGGGCGCCTACGGCGACGTCTTCGTTCGCAACGTCAAGTGCTCGGGCGTGATCCCCCAGCTCAGCGTGATCATGGGCCCCTGCGCGGGCGGGGCGGTCTACTCCCCCGCCATGACCGACTTCATCTTCATGGTCAAGGAGACCTCCCACATGTTCATCACCGGCCCCGACGTGATCAAGACGGTCACGGGCGAGGAGGTCGGGATGGAGGAGCTCGGCGGTGCCATGTCGCACAACACCAAGTCGGGAGTGGCGCACTTCGCCGAGGAGAACGAGGAGCAGTGCCTGGAGGACGTGCGCTACCTCATGTCCTTCCTCCCGCTCAACAACCTGGAGATGCCGCCGCGGGTGGAGCCCTACGACGATCCGGATCGGATGGAGGAGGCGCTCGACACGGTCGTCCCGGACGACCCCTCTAAGCCCTACGACATGCGCGACGT
>DASQCL010000224.1:0-3299 GCA_035634715.1 Solirubrobacterales bacterium | reverse complement strand
ACCGGCGAGGGGAACCGGACGATCGTCTGCGGTGCCCCCAACGTCGCCGCCGGCCAGGCCGTCCCCGTGGCGCTCCCCGGCGCGACGATGCCGGGCGGTCAGAAGCTGGGCCAGGCGAAGCTCCGGGGCATCGTCTCCGACGGGATGATTCTCTCCGAGACCGAGTTGGAGCTGGGCGACGACGGGGATGGGATCGTGGTTCTGGACGACGATTTCGCTCCTGGGACGCCGCTCGCCGAGGTGATTCCGGTCTCCGAGCCGGTCCTGGAGCTCGAGGTCAACTCCAACCGCGTCGACTGCTTCGGCGTCTACGGAGTGGCACGCGAGGTCCACGCATTCACCGGGGCCTCGCTGGTCGCGCCGCCGTGGGAGGGCGATGCGGAGGCGACGGGGGAGGGAGAGGTGTCCGGGTACGCGTCGGTCACTGTGGAGGTCCCGGAGCTCTGCCCGCGCTTCACCGCGCGCGTGTTCACGGATGTGACCATCGGGCCGTCGCCGCTGTGGCTGAAGGCGCGACTGATCGCCGCCGGCCAGCGGCCGATCAACAACGTCGTCGACATCACCAACTACGTGATGCTGATGACGGCTCAGCCGCTGCACGCCTTTGACCTGGACAAGGTGCCCGAGGGCCAGTTGATCGTCCGCACGGCCAGCGACGGCGAGAAGATGACAACGCTCGACGGCGTGGAGCGCACCTTCGACTCGCAGACGGTGCTGGTCTGCGACCGCAACGGGCCCTCGGGCATCGCCGGGATCATGGGCGGCGAGCTCTCCGAGGTGTCGGACTCGACGACGCGGGTCCTGCTCGAGGTCGCGACCTGGGCCGGCGTCAACATCCTGCGCACCTCCCGCCAGCTGGGCCTGCGCTCCGACGCCTCCAGCCGGTTCGAGAAGCAGCTCCACCCGGAGCTCGCGATCCGCGGGCAGCGAATCGCCTCGCAGCTCATGGTCGACCTGTGCGGGGCGCGGCTCGTGCCCGGCACCATTGACGTGGCGGCCGAGCCGCCCCCGCCGCGGAGGCCCCGTCTGCGAGCCGGGCGGGCCGAGGCCCTCCTGGGGATGCGGGTTGAGCCGGATGACTGCGTCACCTACCTCGAGCGGCTCGGCTTCGGCGTCGAGCGCTCCGACGGGGACATCGTCGCCGAGGTGCCCGCCCACCGCTACTACGACGTGAGCCGGGAGGCCGACTTGGTGGAGGAGGTGGGCCGCATCCACGGCTACGACGAGCACCTTCCTGCCACGCTCCCGCAGGCGCCGGGCCAGGGCGGGCGCCTGACCCGCGAGCAAACCCTGCGCCGGCGTGCCGAGGACGTGATGCGGGACCTCGGATTCGATGGAATCGTCAGCCTGAGCCTTGCCGACCCCAGCCTCCCATCCCGGCTGCGGCTTGCGGACGACGATGTGCGGGGCGCGCCGATCCAGGTCTCCAATCCTCTGTCGCTCGACCACTCGGAGCTGCGGACGACGCTGCTTGGCTCGCTCCTCGACGCCGCCCGCTACAACCTCGCTCGCGGCGCCGACCGCGTGGCGCTGTCAGAGACCGGGCGCGTCTATCTCTCGCGCGGAGAATCGCCGGTCGGTGGGGTCCTCGGGGGTGCCTTCGCGGGCGACCGCCCGCCGCCGGCGTTCGAGCCGCAGTCCGTGGCCGCCCTGGCCTCTGGGCCTCTCGCTCCCCCGAGCTGGGGCGTCGAGGCGCGTACGGCCGACTTCTTCGCCATGAAGGGCGCGCTCGAGGCGCTGTCGGCTCATCTCGGCGCCGACGTCGAGCTCCAGGCCGCACCGCAGCCGTTCCTCCACCCGGGTCGCTCGGCGAGGGTCCTCATCGGCGGGAACGACGCGGGCTGGCTCGGCGAGGTGCACCCGCTGGTCTGCCGCGAGTGGGACCTGGAATCGGCGGCCGCCTTCCAGGTCGGGCTGGCGCAGCTCGTGGCCGCGTCACCCCACGGGAAGGAGGCCTACGAGGACGTCACGACCTACCCGGCCGTCTACCAGGACCTGGCGATCGTCGTGGACGAGGATGTGCCCGCTGACACAGTGCGCACCGCCGTCGTCGAGGGCGGCGGGGAGCTCCTCCGCAGCGCCGCGGTCTTCGATGTCTACCACGGTGAGCAGCTGGGGGAGGGGAGCAAGAGCCTCGCGCTGAGGCTCGAGTTCCGGGCGCCGGACCGCACGCTCACCGACGCCGAGGTCACCGAGCGCCGCGACGCCATCAAGGCTGCGCTGGCCGACATCGGGGGATCGCTCCGTGAGTGAGGCCCGCGTGGTCGTCGCGGGGGCATCGGGCTTTGCTGGAGCGCTTGCGGCGAGTCTGGTCCACCGCCATCCTCGCCTCGAGCTCGCCGCGGCCACGGCGCGGACGGATGCGGGCACCCGCCTGGATCGCCTGTATCCGCGCTACCGGGTCCCGATCGAGCTGACCGAGCTCGAGACGGAGAGCGCCGGGGACTACGAGGCGGCGATCGTCGCCTACCCGCACGGGGCGGCCGCCGAGGTCGTCGCGCGCTTCGTCGAGGCGGGAGTGCCGGTCGTCGACGTTTCGGCCGACTTCCGGCTGCACGACCTGGCCGTCTACGAGGAGACCTACGGCGACCACACTGCGCCCGAGCTCCTGGCGGACGCGGTCTACGGGCTCACCGAGCTCCATCGCGACGAGGTCCGGGGCGCCCGGCTCGTCGCCAACCCGGGCTGTTACCCGACCGCGGCCATTCTTGCGCTCGCACCTCTCGCCGAGGGGGGGCTCGCGGAGGACGTCGTCATCAGCGCCGCCTCCGGGGTCTCGGGCGCCGGGCGGGTCGCGGGCGACCGTTTCCACTTCGTCTCAGTGGACGAGAACTTCACGCCGTACGGAATCGAGGGCCACCGCCACCTACCGGAGATCGTTCAGGAGCTGGATGGCGCCGGGCGGGTTACGTTCGTACCGCACCTGGTGCCACTGGATCAGGGCCTGCTGGCGAGCTGCTTCGTGACGACGTCGCGCGACGTGGAGGCCGAGGAGCTGCGGCGTCTGTACGTGGAGCGGTACGAGGGCGAGCCGTTCGTCGAGGTCGTCGACCAGCCGCCGGGCGTCCGCGAGGTGCGCGACACCAACCTCTGCCGGATCCACGTCGCCGTCGACGAGCGGACGGGGCGGGCGATGGCCTTCGCCGCCATCGACAACCTCTGGAAGGGCGCCGCGAGCCAGGCGATCCAGAACCTGAACCTGATGCTGGGCTTCGACGAGACGGAGGGGCTCCTGTGAGCACGCAGGCCGCCACGTTCTTCAGGTCCCGCTGGGTCGATGCGCCTGAGGGCGTCGAGGA
>DASQCL010000223.1:0-3141 GCA_035634715.1 Solirubrobacterales bacterium | reverse complement strand
TCGAGCACCACCTGCACGGAGAAGGTCGAGAAGGTCGTGAATCCCCCGAGGAAGCCGACGCCGAGGGCCTCACGAAGATCGCGGGAGAACCAATGCTCCGCGACCAGAAGTCCAAGGAGGAACGAGCCGACGATGTTGATTCCCACCGTCGACCAGATCAGGGCCTCCGAATGGAGGGTCAGCCGCGAGATTCCGTATCGCGACAGAACGCCAAGTGCTCCACCGGCTGCAACGAGCAGCGCCGCCATGTTCAGGCTCCTTCTCCTTGGAGCCATCAGCCGAGCCGGCGGTTGAAGGCGAGCCCCATCGCCCGGACGCGAGTCGCGCCCGGCGGGAACTATAAGGGCGCCCTCGCGCAGCGGAGAGGGTGGGATTCGAACCCACGAGGCGGTTTGACCCGCCCACGCGATTTCCAGTCGCGCACCTTAAGCCGCTCGGTCACCTCTCCGGGCGAGGTGACGATAGCGCCCGAAAACCCGCTCAGGCGAGCGCCGGAGCCTCGGGAAGGCGGGCCAGCGCCGCCTCCATCTCGGCCTCGGAGAACTCGAGGTCCTCGAGCTCTCCGGAGTGGTACGCGTCGTAGGCGGCCATGTCGAAATGCCCGTGTCCTGAGAGGTTGACGAGGATCACGCGCTCCTCGCCCGCCTGCTTCGCCTCCTCCGCCTCGTCGAACACGACTCGCAGCGCGTGGGCCGCCTCGGGGGCGGGAATGATGCCCTCCGCCTGCGCGAACCGGACCGCGGCGTCGAAGGCCGGGGTCTGCGGGACCGCCCTGGCCTCGACCACGCCCTCCTTGACCAGGCCGCTCAGGCTCGGCGCGTCGCCGTGGTAGCGGAGGCCGCCGGCGTGAACGGGCGGCGGCACGAAGTCGTGCCCGAGCGTGTACATCGGGATCAGTGGCGTCAAGCCCACTGTGTCCCCGAAGTCGTAGCGGTAGGCGCCGCGAGTCAGCGTGGGGCACGCCGCGGGCTCGGCGGCGACGAAGCGGGTGTCGCCCCCCTCGCGCAGGCGCCTGCGGATCAGCGGGTACGCGAGGCCGGCGAAGTTCGAGCCGCCGCCGACGCAGCCGATGACGACGTCCGGGTACTCGCCGGCCTGCTCGAGCTGATCGATCGCCTCCTGACCGATGACCGTCTGGTGGAGGAGCACGTGGTTCAGCACCGAGCCGAGCGAGTAGTTGGTGTCCTCGGCCTTGGCGGCCGTCTCCACGGCCTCGGAGATCGCGATCCCGAGGCTCCCGGTCTCATGCTCGGCCTGTGCGCGTCCGGCGTCCGTGAGATCGGAGGGGCTCCGGTGGACCGTGGCGCCCCAGGTCTCGATCATCGCCCGGCGGTAGGGCTTCTGGTCGTAGCTAATGCCGACCATGAAGACCTCGCACTCCAGGTCGAACAGCCGGCATGCGAGGGCAAGCGCCGAGCCCCATTGGCCGGCGCCGGTCTCCGTGGAGAGCTTGCGGACACCCTCCTCCTTGTTGTAGTAGGCCTGCGCAACGGCCGTGTTCGGCTTGTGCGAGCCGGCGGGAGAGACTCCCTCGTACTTGTAGTAGACGTGCGCGGGGGTGTCGAGTACACGCTCGAGTCGAAGCGCGCGGTAGAGCGGCGTGGGCCGCCACAGCTTGTAGGCCTCGCGAACCTCCTCCGGGATCTCGATCTCCGGCTCCGCCGAGACCTCCTGCTGGATCAAGCCCATCGGGAAGATCGGCGCGAGGTCCTCGGGGCCGAGTGGCTCCTTCGTTCCCGGGTGAAGCGGCGGCGACGGCGTGCCCGGCAGGTCGGGCAGGAGGTTCACCCAGTGCGTGGGGATGTCGCTCTCGGGGAGCAGGTACTTGACTGGCTGGCCCACCGTGTCGCGATTCTATGGGTCCCGGCATGCGGCTCGGACCATGCGTAATGATCCGCGAGTGATGAACGGCGACGGGACCTGGAACGTCTACCTCTCCGGGGAGATCCACTCCGACTGGCGCGAGCGAATCGCCGAGGGGGTGCGGGGGGCCGGCCTGCCGGTCGAGCTCCTCGCGCCGGTTACCGATCACTCGGCGTCCGACGACGTCGGGGCGAACATCCTCGGCGAGGAGGACGAGCAGTTCTGGCGCGACCACAAGGGCGCCGGCGTCAACGCGGTGCGGACGCAGACGCTCCTGCGGCGCGCCGACGTGGTGGTCGTCCGTTTCGGTGACAAGTACCGCCAGTGGAACGCCGCCTTCGACGCAGGGTACGCCGCGGCGCTCGGGAAGCCGATCGTAACCCTGCACGACGCCGAACTCACGCACGCACTGAAGGAGGTCGACCGGGCGGCGATGGCGGTCGCCGAGTCGCCCGAGCAGGTGGTCGAGATCCTGCGCTACGCGACTGAGGTGTGAGGATGCGTTTCCCCAGCATCTTCACGATCATCTACGTCGCGATCGGCGTCATCGTCGCGTCGAACCACCACTACTTCGCGAGCCTGGGCTCGGCGAAGCTCGTCGCCGAGATGGTTTTGGCCGTGATCCTGTGGCCGCTGCTCCTCTTCGGCGTCGACTTCCGGTTCTAGGGCACCCTGAGTTTCCGTTCGTCCCGTGCGGGTACCACAGGACCATGCCACTAGCGCTACTACTGATCATCATCGGGATCGTCTTGGCGATCCTCGTGAACTACGCGCTCGGAATCGTTTGCATCCTGGTCGGCCTGGTGCTGCTCGTGTGGCCCCGGCTCGCAGGTGCACGAGGCGCAGGCCGCGTCTAGCCCCGAGCACGAAGCTCATGCTCATATTCAAGGCTGCTCGTTAGCCTACGCTCTGCCATCCGGAGGGGTGGCAGAGTGGTTGAATGCGGCGGTCTCGAAAACCGTTATGGGCGTTTTCTCGTCCATCGAGGGTTCGAATCCCTCCCCCTCCGCTAGAAGTCGCGAAAGGCCCGGAAGCAGGCTAGATTCGCAGAGCCCGGTACGCCCGGTGACATCGCGCTTCCGGCGCCCCGAGGCCCGAAAGCGGGCGCCAACTGGCGCCTGTCGCCCAACGTGCCGATCGCACGCCGATCGCATTTCTGACGGCCGGGCCGGAGTTGCCGGCCTCAGCGCTTCTGCTTTTACGCGAAAGCAGAAGCGGCTCTCGGGGCGAAAACGCTCCTATTCCAATCGAGTGAGTGGTTGAGCGGACATATTCCGG
>DASQCL010000222.1:0-2406 GCA_035634715.1 Solirubrobacterales bacterium | reverse complement strand
GAAGGTGGCAAGCACGACATCGAGAACATCGCCCATCATCTGCTCGAGGTCGCTGGTCCCCTGGATGACGCGATCGACCGCGTCCAGGCTCTCGAGGAACCACAGCTGCGACCGGTGTTCGCCCTCAGCACGCCTGTGCTCGGTCACATCCACGACGGTGCCCACGAATTCTGCGAGCTCCCCGCGCGCGGTAAGGACAGGGTGCACGATGGCGCGGAGGTGTCTCAGAGGGCCGCCGGGAGGAACGACGCGGAACTCCCCTTCGACGGTGGCCGCTTTACGCATTCCTCTCTTAAGCGATTCGGTCCACCCCGCACGATCCTCCGGATGAACGCGCTGGCGAAACTCTTCGAAAGAGGGGACTCCTAGTTCGGGATCGAAGCCGTACAGGCGGGAGTGCTCGTCGGAGGAATGGATTACCTCCCCGGTCATGCCGTCCAGAGCGGCCGTGCCGGTATGGGTCAGCCGCTGCGCCTCGGACAAGTAGGCTTCGCTTGTCCGCAGCTCGGCCGTGCGCTCGGCCACCTTCATCTCCAGCTCGTCCCGGATCTGGCGTAGCTGCTCTTCGGCCCTCATCCGTTCGTGGACGAGGGCTGCGCTCTGAAATGCCGTGGCAGCGTGATTGGCGGCCAGACGCAGCAGGAACTGGTCAGTCTCCGTGGGGAAGCCGGCGCGATCACAGGCCGCGGCCACCATGCCCTCGGCATTGACACCGACGGGGATGACAACACCGGAACATGGCTCGACGCCGCCAACGTCGGGAATGACGTCCATACCTGAGAGTCGGCCGCCCTTGGCGAGACGGTTTTCCAGCCATTCCGGAAACGTCTTCCATGCGTTCCCCCGTGTGACGTCGACTGCGCCATCGACACCGGGAACGCACAAACGAACGAAAACGAAATCAAGCCGCAGCAATCCGGTCAGCACATCGGCGAGCCCGGCCGCCACGGCAGCCGGTTCTCTGCCGACCCACGCCACCGGGATAGCGGAAAGCGCCACGAGATCCCTGAGCACGGTTCGCAGCGCGCGGATCTCGGCATCGCCATCGATGGGCATTCACTGCGCCGTGCTTGTGCTCTGGCGGACCGACCGCCGCTCCCGGATCTCAAGCAGCAACTGATCAGGAGAAACGAAGAACGGGTTCTCCTGAAGCAAGCCGCCGATAATCACGAATGGGTGCGTCCGCAACGCATCCATCACCACACTCGCGCCGAATTTCCTCAGATCGTACGTGCAGACGACCGGACCGTCGTACTTGGGAATCACGTAGTTGACCCGCGTCTCGTACTCGATCAGGTCGCCGACGCCGGGCAGGTCGAGGAGCGCCCATTCCATGTGACCCATGAACGTTGTCTGCGCATATCCCGCCGCGGGCCCGGACTGGAGCACCTGTTCGAATGACGCCAGCCAGGAATCCAGGTCGAAGCGTCCTCCGCGGAGCGTACTGTCTTGCCACGGGCACACCTCCAGCTGGCCGACGGCCATCGCCTCCCGCACATTGATGCCCGCGTCGGCGAGCCAGCTGAGATGTTCTTCCCGTCGCTCCGGGTCTACATAGTGGTAGGCCTTATCCCCGCGGTCGAAACCGTCCTTGACGAACGGGCGTAGCACGCGGTGCTGCTCGTCGACCGTGTTGAAGAACGCGCAAATGTGACGATGCTGCCCGAAAGTAGTCCCAGTAGCCTGCTGGGAGTGCCCGGTGCTCTCCATGTTCTCACTTCCATGCGGAGAGCCCAGCGCCGAGCCGCGCTCCAGCCCAGCTAACCAGTCTCCCGCCGCCCGGTTCGATCTCGCACGCAGCTCAGGCGCGACCGGGCTCGACTTGGACGAACAGAACGCAGCATACGTCGCCCTCCCTCGCCTGTCGACGGTGGGCGACCCCCATGCCCAGAGGTTTCCAGCTAGCCGGTAGTGGCGTTGGCCGCCTGCCGGGCAGACCGGGCCACGCCTATGCGCGATCGCGAACTACACGCGGCACGGCGCCGGGCGCCGGGCTTTCAACGACACGAGGTAGTGATGTCTACCAGGGGACAGATCGCGGCCGGGGGTGACGGTTCCTGATACGAAGCTGGCCCGCCGAGCCTCGATCGGGGTCGAGCTCGACCTGGCCGCGATCGGGCGGGTGCCGGAGCCGGTCGAGGTGGCGGGTATTACGTCGTCTCCGAGGCGCTCACCAACGCGACCAGGCAGGTGCACGCCTCGGTCGTGTGCGTCGCCGCCGAGGAGCCAGGCGACAGCCTCCGTCTGTCGATCCGCGACGACGGCGCGGGAGGCGCCGATCCGGCCCGCGGCTCGGGCCTGATCGGCCTCCGCGACCGGGCGGAGGCCCTGGGCGGATCGTTCGAGGTGAGCAGCCCTCCTGGCGAAGGGACGCGGATCCTCGTCCACTTCCCGCTGCGGCTCTAC
>DASQCL010000221.1:0-13753 GCA_035634715.1 Solirubrobacterales bacterium | reverse complement strand
GCAGGAAGTCGTCGACGGCCGTCCCCTCCTTCAGGAACTCCGGGCACGAGACGTACGCGAGGCTTGGCGCGTCGCGGCGGATCGCGCGCCCGGTCCCGGAGGGGACGGTGCTCTTCATGACCAGCGCGTGATCGCCGTCGTCGGCCAGCTGCGAGACGACGGCCTGCACGCGCGAGAGGTCCGCGTCGCCCGAGTAGGTGGGCGGCGTGTCCACGCAGCAGAACAGGAGGCGGGCGGACTCCAGCACGTCCTCCATCTCGGTGGTGAAGGTCAGCCGGTCAGCATTGCGCCCCAGGAGCTCGTCGATGCCGGGCTCGTGGATCGGCACCTCGCGCCCGCTCAGCGACCGGATCTTGGCCGCGTCGATGTCCATCGCGATCACCTCGTGTCCCATGTCCGCGAAGCACGTGGCGGTCACGAGGCCCACCCAGCCCACTCCGATCACGCCGATTGGTCGTTCGCCGCTCATAGGGGGAAGTATCGTCGCCTGTTCGCGATGGCGACGCGGTCAGCCCGTGTACTTCTGCATCGACTCTGCAATGGCGAACATCTGACCGGGGGTCAGCACGTTCAGCAGCGTGTTGTCGATCCAGTAGGAGCCGTGGTCGGTCTTCCACCCGATCAGCCGCAGCTGCGGGCCGTCCCACGAGAGCAGGTAGTCGGTGCCGTTGATCGTCCTGGTCTCGTCCGGATGGTCGAGGATCGGCGGGTCAGGCCAGTCCGTGCCGGACATCCCGTAGTAGCCGGTGTAGCCATCGGTCGGGACGGACACGACGAACTTGTAGCCGTGGTAGACCTCGTTGCCCGGGCCGTCGATCGGGAACGCGCGGGACTGCCCGGGCGTCAAGTCCGGGCCGAGGATCTGCGAGGCTGGGATCAGCTTGGTCGGGTAGTAGATCGGGAAGTTGATCATCGGCTTACCGTCCTTGGCCTTGGTGTTGGCGAGCGTCGCCGCCATCTCCTGGCCGGAGGGGGTCAAGGTCGTCGCATCGATCAGCGTCGGCGCCGGGGGAGCCGGGGCGCTCGAGGACCCTCCGGATCCCGACCCGCCTCCGCCGCCGGATCCCGATCCGCCCTTTGACCCGCCTCCCGATCCCCCCTGCGAGCTGGAGGTCGTCGTCGACGTCCCTGGGATGGTCGTGGGCGTCTGCCCCTCGAACTTCGCGACCGCCGCCTTGATCGCCGAGTCGGATGCGGTGACGTAGGTCGCCGTGGGCCCTCCGAGCTGCGCGGGGAAGTGGACCTGTACCACCGGGGCGCCGTTGGCGGCCACGATCAGCTGCGCCAGCGAGAGCAGGTCGCCGGTGTTCTGAATGTCGAGCGTCACGTACTTCTGGAGGATGCTCTTGAGCTTGTCGTAGTCGGAAGCGATCTGGCCCGCGGGCAGCTCTTGGCGCATCTCGCGCAGGAACTCCTGCTGACGGGCCGAGCGCACGAGGTCGTTGTCGTCGTGGCGGTAGCGGACGTACGAGAGCGCGTTTAAACCGCACATCCGCTGATAGCCGGCCGGGATGTCGATCTCCGCGTACTGCTCGCTTGGCGCCAGCCCTACGTTGGAGTGGTAGTAGTGCTGATCGACGTCGACATAGACGCAACCGATCGAGTTGACCGCGTCCGCGAAGCCCGTGAAGTCCACGTTGACCACGTGGTTGATGTTGGTGATCCCCATGGTCTGCTTGATGACCTTCAGAGTCAGCTTCGGCCCGCCGTAGCTGTAGGCGGCGTTGAACTTGTCGATCCCGTGCCCAGGTATGTTCACCTTCAGGTCGCGCGGGATCGACATCACCGTGATCTGATCGGACGCGATCCGCGCCAGGATCGTCGTGTCAGACCGCGCGCCGAACTCCTGGCCCACCTCGCCGGGCCGCTTGTCCGACCCCAGGATGAGGATCGTCTGGGGCTGACCCGGATTCGCGACCGCGAGCTCGTTCTGGACGCCGGCGATGGCATGGAACCCGTGCAGGACGCCGTTGAGGAAGAAAAACAGGCTCAGCGAGGTCGCCGTGGCCATCGCGACGATGATCAGCAGCGACCCGACTGCGAACCGCGGCCAGATTCCGCGGCGCCGCGGCGGCCCCTCGTCCTCGGCGGCGGCGGCGACCGCCGCGGGCGCCGGCTCCTCCGGCGGCTCGTCGGCGGCCTCGCCCTCCGCCTCGACCGGGGCGGGCGTCTTCGGAGGCGGCGACGTGATCGCGCCGGTTCCGTGCTTGGTCTTGTTCTCGGCCGCCCTGGCCCGTAGCCCGGCGAGGGCCGCCTCCCGAGCGGCCTCTCGATCACCGAGCGAAAGCGTGTCGGTCTCGACCGTGTCCTGGGCGAGCCGCTCCTCGGTGTCGGGGCCGCCCTCCTCCTCGTCGGCTTCCACGGGCTCGTCCTCTGGCTCGTCGTCCTGGGGATCCTCGGCCTGCGGCTCGTCGTCGGCTGCCTCCTCGGCCTGCGGCGCATCTTCCTGAGGCTGCTCGGCACCGTCCGGGCTTTCCTCGGCTTCGCCCTCCTCCTCGGCCGGCTCGTCCTCGGAGAGCTGCGGGTGCTCGCCCGCGTCCTCGGACGAGCTCCGCCGGCGGCCGGCCCAGGTCGCCGGGGTCGGGGCATCCTCCGACTCGGGGCTGTCCGCCGCCTCGTCGGGCTGATCCGGGGTCTTCTCGTCGTCGTGATCTGTCATTGGGCGATCCGCGGAGCGCTGTTGACGAATTCAACGATCGAGCGGCGGTACCTCTCCAGCGAGGGCACCGAGACCCACTCCTCGGGGCCGTGGTGGCCGCCGCCGATCGGCCCGTACTCCACGGCCGGGACGCCGGCGCGCAGGAAGGAGACCGCGTCCGAGGCGCCGTCGCGGCCGACGACGCCGCGCGAGGTCCCGTCGCCCTCAGCGCCGGCGGCATCCCGCAGGGCGAGGACGTAGGGCAACTCCGGGTCGACCTCGGCGGGAGGCCGGGAGAAGGTCGAGATCACGCGGGTCCCCTCGAGCCCGCGAACCTGCGCGAGTATCTCGCCGGGATCCTGCTCGGGCAGGTAGCGCACGTCGACATCGATGACACAGGAATCGGGGACCTTGTTCAGAGCATCGCCGCCAAGGATGCGACCGAGGTTTATCGAGGGCCGGTCGAACAGCTCCGAGCTTTGGCCCGCAAACGGTAGCGATTCGACTTCACGGAACACCTCGTACGCACGGAGAATCGCGTTTTCGCCAAGCCACGGCGTGGCGCCGTGCGCGGCGCGTCCGCTGACCAGCAGGCGCATCGCGAGCACGCCCTTCGCGGCGACGCCCACGTTGAGGTCCGTCGGCTCGCCGGTGATCGCGAAGTCGCCGACGAACCCGGCCTCCACCAGGCGGTCACCGCCGCGATCGGTCTCCTCCTCGGATTCCTCGTCGGGAACGATGCCAAGGCGGACGCGGACCTGGTCCTGTGATCGCAGGTCGGCCAGGGCCAGAAGCAGGCAGGCGAGCGCACCCTTCATGTCGTAGGCCCCGCGGCCGTAGAGGCGGTCGCCCTCGATGCGGGGAATGAACTGCTCCTGCCGGCCCGGAACCACGTCGAGGTGGCCGTGGAGAAGGAGCACCGGCTTGCCGTCCGCCGGGCCGACCTCGGCGACCGTGACCGGCAGTCCGCGGACTCCCATCTGCTCGGCGGCGATGTCGCGCGCGTCGAGCCAGCCCTTGACGAACCCCGCGCAGAGCTTGATGCCCTCCTCGGTGGAGGTGTCGTATCCGATCAGCTCTTCGGTCAGCGCGCGGGCTTGCACACGCGAAAGGCTACGAGGCGGCGTTCTCGGCGATCTCCAGGAAGGCCTGCACTCGCGCCTTCTCGCGCTCGGCGAGCTCGTGCGCCGCGGAGCCCTCCTCCGCGTCGCTCAGGCGCTGCTCGGCCTCCTCGAGCCGCTCGCGGAGCTCTCCCGCCTCGAGCTGGTCCGGCGGGATCGCCTCGGCGATCAGCACCCGGGCGCGGTTGGCGAACACCTCGAGCCAGCCCTCGCCCTGGGCGTAGCGCTGCACCTCGCCGTCGGGCGTGTGAAGGCGAAGCTCGGCCGGGACCAGGCGAGCGACCATCGGGGCGTGGCGGGCCAGGATGCCCACCTCGCCCACCGCGGTCCGGGTCGAGAGCTGCCTCAGGTCGCCGCTGAACACCTCGCCTTCGGGCGTCAGCACCTGGGCGTCGAGAGTGTGCCCTTCGTCGGCCACGCGCTAGGAGTCCTCTGACTCCGCGCTCTCGGTATCGGCGCGGTCGTCCTCTTCTGACTCGGCCTCCTCGGCGGGCTTAGACTCGCGGCCCTCGCTGCGCGCGTCCTCAACGACCTGGTCGATGGTGCCCTTCATGTAGAAGGCCTGCTCGGGCAGGTCGTCGTGCTCGCCGTCGAGGATCTCGCGGAAGCCCCGGACCGTCTCCGCGACCGGGACGTAGATGCCATCGCGGCCGGTGAACGCCTCAGCGACGAAGAACGGCTGCGAGAGGAACCGCTCGATCTTGCGGGCCCGGTTCACCGTCAACCGGTCCTCGTCGGAGAGCTCCTCGATTCCGAGGATCGCGATGATGTCCTGGAGCTCCCTGTAGCGCTGCAGGACCTCCTGGACCTCGGTCGCTGTGCGGTAGTGCTCCTCGCCGAGGATCTCAGGCTTGAGGATCGTCGAGGTCGAGTCCAGCGGGTCCACGGCCGGGTAGATCCCCTTCTCGGAGATCTGGCGCGACAGCGTCGTCGTCGCGTTGAGGTGCGCGAACACGGACGCGGGCGCGGGATCGGTCAGGTCGTCGGCCGGCACGTAGATCGCCTGGATCGACGTCACCGAGCCCTGCTGGGTCGAGGTGATCCGCTCCTGGAGCTCCCCCATCTCCGTTTCGAGCGTGGGCTGATAGCCGACCGCCGAGGGCATCCGGCCGAGCAGCGCCGAGACCTCGGAGCCAGCCTGGACGAAGCGGAAGATGTTGTCGATGAAGAGCAGCACGTCCTGGCCGCCCTCCTCACGGAAGTACTCCGCCATCGTGAGGCCGGACAGGGCGACCCGCAGGCGGGCGCCCGGCGGCTCGTTCATCTGGCCGAACACGAGCATCGTCCGCTCGAGGACACCGGACTCCTTCATCTCGAGCCAGAGGTCGTTGCCCTCGCGGGAGCGTTCGCCGACGCCGCAGAAGGCCGACCGGCCCTCGTGCTCCTCGGCGATGTTGCGGATCAGCTCCTGGATCAGGACCGTCTTGCCGACGCCGGCGCCGCCGAACAGCCCGACCTTGCCGCCCTTCGCGTAGGGGGCGAGGAGGTCCACGACCTTGATGCCCGTCTCGAGCATCTCCTGGGTCGGGGTGAGATCTTCCACATCGGGCGCTGGGCGGTGGATCGGCCAGCGTGTGTCGCCCTTGACCGGCTCACCCCCGTCGATCGGGTCACCCAGCAGGTTGAACAGCCGGCCGAGCGTCTCGTCGCCCACCGGCACCGTGATCGGGCCGCCGGTGTCGACGACCTTGTCGCCGCGGCGCAGGCCGTCGGTGGCGTCCATGGCCACGGCCTTGATCCGATCGTCGCCCAGGTGCTGCTGCACCTCGAGCACGAGGTCCATCGCGTCGCGGCCGTCGCCCTCGGGGACCTCGATCTTGAGCGCGTGGTAGATCTCGGGCAGGTCCTCGTCGGGGAAGACGACGTCGACGACGACGCCCAGCACCTGCTCGACCGACCCGACCCGTTGACCGTTTCCGTTGCTCTCAGCCATTTATCTCCTTATCCGAGCGCTTCCGCTCCGGCTACGACTTCCAAGATTTCCTGAGTGATCTCCGCCTGCCGAACCCGGTTCATCTCCAGGGTCAGGCTCGAGATCATGTCCTGCGCGTTCTCCGCCGCGTTGCGCATCGCGGTCATCCGCGCGCCGTGCTCCGAGGCCGCCGACTCGAGCAGCGCCCTGTAGACCGAGAGCGACGCGTACTCCTCGAACAGCATCGGAAGGAGCTCCTCGGGCTCCGGCTCGAAGAACCACGAGCCCTTCATGTGAGCCTCGGCGAGGTCCTCGTCGGCGGGCTCCTCGGGGTCCGGCAGCCCCTCGCCGTACACCTCCGCCGCCTCGAGCGGCAGCAGGGTCTGACGCCGCACGTACTGGGTCAGCGGGGACACGTACCGGTTGTAGACGAGATCCACGCGATCGAGCTCGCCGTCGATGTATCCCTGGATCAGGTCTTGCGAGATCTCGCGCGCGTTGGCGAACGAGGGGCGATCGGTGAAGCCCACGTAGGAGTGCAAGACGTCCTCGCCGCGGAACTGCATCGTCGAGTTGCCGCGGCGCCCAACGACCGAGAACACGACCTTCGATCCCTCCCCGGTGTAGTCGCTCTTGAGCCGCTGCCCCTCGCGGATGATCTGGGTGTTGAAGGCGCCGGCCAGGCCGCGGTCGCCGGTGACGAGCAGCAGCCCCACTGTTTCGGTGTTCTCGCGCTCCTCGAGCAGTGGGATCCGCGGCACGGTGCCGACGGCCGCCTCGGAGACCTGGCGCGCCATCTTGCGGATCGCCTGCGCGTACGGGCGCAGCGCGGCGATCCTCTGCTCGGCGCGGCGCAGGCGCGCCGCGGCCACCATCTCCATCGCCCGGGTGATCTTGTGGATGTTCTTGACCGAGGAGATGCGGTTCTTGACTTCCTTCTGAGTGGCTATGCGGGGACCTCCTCGCGCTCAGAGTCCTCCGACTCCTGAGCCTCGGTCTTGTCCTCGCCGTCGCCGTCGCTCTCCTCGCGGTGTTCGCGCACCCGGTCGGACTCGCCCTCCTCGAGGGCGTTGCCCTCCTCGTCGAAGTTGGGGCCGAAGTCGTCGATGGCCTCCGCGATCGCGTCGCCGAGCGTCTTCTCGTCCTCGTCCGAGAGCTGGCCTGACTCGTTGATCCCCTGCATCAGGTTGGCGTTGCCGGAGTGGAGCCCCGACAGCAGCCGGTCGAGGAACTCCTGGACGCGCTCGGTCTTGATGCGGTCCAGGTAGCCGCCCGTGCCGGCGTAGATCGAGGCGACCTGGTCGGCCACCGACAGCGGCTTGCGCTCCTTCTGGTTCAGCATCTCGACGAGCCGCTCGCCGCGGGCCAGGGCCCGCTGCGTCTCGGGGTCCAGCTCGGAGCCGAACTGCGCAAACGCCTCGAGGTCGCGGAACTGGGAGAGGTCCAGTCGCAGCTTCCCGGCCACCTTCTTCATGGCCTTCGTCTGCGCGTTGCCTCCCACTCGCGAGACCGAGATGCCGACGTTGATCGCGGGGCGCGTGCCTTTGTAGAAGAGATCAGCCTCCAGGAAGATCTGGCCGTCGGTGATCGAGATGACGTTCGTCGGGATGTACGCCGAGACGTCGTTCGCCTGCGTCTCGATGATCGGCAGCGCGGTGAGCGACCCACCGCCGAGCTCCTCATTCAGCCGCACGGCCCGCTCCAGCAGGCGGGAGTGCAGGTAGAAGACGTCGCCTGGGTAGGCCTCGCGGCCCGGCGGGCGGCGGAGCAGCAGCGACATCTGCCTGTAGGCGTAGGCGTGCTTCGTCAGGTCGTCGTAGACGCAGAGCGCGTCGCGGCCGTTGTAGAGGAAGTGCTCGCCCATGGCGCAGCCGGCGTAGGGCGCCATGTACTTGATCGGCGCGGCCTCGTCGGCGGCGGCGGCGACGATGATCGTGTTCTCCATCGCGCCGTTCTCCTCCAGCATCTCCATCACCTGGACGACCGTCGACATGCGCTGCCCGATCGCCACGTAGATGCAGACGAGATCCTTGTCCTTGTTGTTGATGATCGTGTCGATCGCGACCGAGGTCTTCCCGGTCTGGCGGTCGCCGATGATCAGCTCGCGCTGGCCGCGGCCGATCGGGATCATGCCGTCGATCGCCTTCAGGCCCGTCTGGACCGGTGTGGTTACCGGCTGGCGCTGCACGACGCCTGGGGCCTTGAACTCGGCGGGGCGCGTCTCGCTCGAAGAGATGTCCCCCTTGTCGTCGAGCGGGCGGCCAAGCGGGTCGACCATCCGGCCGAGCAGCCCCTCGCCCACAGGGATCTCGAGCAGCTTGCCGGTGCGCTTGACGGTGTCGCCCTCGACGATCTTGTCCCAGTCGCCGAACATCACGACGCCGACGTTGTCCTCTTCGAGGTTCAGCGCGAGCCCGGTCACGTCGTAGGGCAGGTCGAGCATCTCGAGCGACATGCAGTTGTCGAGCCCGTGCACACGGGTGATGCCGTCCGCGACCGAGAGCACGGTGCCCACCTCGGCGAGGTCGGCGCCCTCCGTCTCCAGGCCCTCGATGCGCTCCCGCAGGATGCTCGCTATCTCGTCCGGCTTGATCTCCACGTTTGTCTTAGCTCCTTCGCGTTGTCAAGCCGCTTTAGCGACTTCTTTCCTAAGTCTCTCCAGCTTGTTGCGAACGCTTGCGTCCAGGACCATGTTGCCAACCTGCAGCACGATCCCCCCGAGCACGTTCTCGTCAACGTCGGTCTCGAGCTCGATGGTCTGGCCGGTCTGCTTCTCGATCTGCTTCCCGACCTCCTCGACCAGATCGGGGGGCAGATCGACCGCGCTCGTCAGCTTCACCTCGAGGCGCCGCTCCTCCTTGGCCCACATCTCGTCGAACCGGCGCCGGATCCGGAAGATCGCCGGCATCCGATGCTTCTCCGCGAGCAGCTCGAGGAAGTTGACGAGCTCCGGGTCCGCCCCCGAGACGACCCGGCTGATGCCCTCTCGCTTCTCGGACGAGGAGAAGTAGGGGCTGAACAAAAACACCTGCAAATCGCGGTTGTCCGCGATCGCCTCGGCGACCTGGCCAAGCTGCTCGTGGATCTCGTCCAGCTTCCCCTTGTCGCGAGCGACATCGAACAGAGCCTCGGCATATACGCGAGCAATTTCCTCCATCACTTAGCCCCGCAGGTGCTCCGCTTCCGCAAACACCTGTTGCCGTCGCCCTGCGGGCGACGGCAATCCCATGCTGCTCCCGCGTCCGCCCTGCGGGGGTTTCCGAGATATGAGGTCACTGGTTCTCCGGTTCGCCGGCCGGGGCGAGGGCCGAGAAGTCCACTTCCTTCAGGGCGTCGTCGATCAGGCGCTTGTGGTCCTCGGAGTCGAGCGTCTTGCGAGTCACCTTCTCGGTGGCGAGCACCGTCAGGTCGGCGACCTCCTTGCGGATGCGGTCAAGCGAGCGCTTGGTCTCGAGCTCGATGTCGCGGCGCGCCGCGGCGACGAGCTCCTCGCGCTTGTCGCGGCCGGACGCCGCGGCATCCGCCTCCGCAGCCTCGGCGGCCTTGCGGGCTCGGACCACGATGTCGTCCGCCTGCTCTCGGGCCTCTTTGAGGCGCTCGCGGTACTCGCCGAGCAGCTTGTCGGCCTCGGCACGCTGCCTCTCGGCCGCGTCGATGCTGTCCCGGATGGCGTTGGCGCGCTTCTCGAGCGCCTCACCGATCCGCGGCAGGGCGACCCGAGAGAGGACGAACAGCGTCAGCCCGAACGCGAGCAGCGTCCAGATCATCAGCCCGAGCGCAGGCGAGACCAGGAAGTTGCCGCTTGAGGATGCGAGTGGGATCGTTACCGCCATCTGAGGAATCTCCATCCAGCTTCCTAGAGGAAGAACGCGATCAGGCCGAAGATGAACGTGTAGAAGGCGACAGCCTCGGTCAGCGCGAACCCGAGCCAGCGGATCGCCTGCAGTTCGTCCTTCATCTCCGGCTGGCGGGCGACGGACTCGATCTCCTTGCCGAAGATGAAGCCGATGCCGATGCCGGCGCCGATGGAACCGAGCCCGGCCCCGATGCCGAGCGCGATCGCCTTGCCGGCATCGGTGACCCCGCTGTCGGTAAGGCCGCTCGATGCGGCTAGTGGGTCAACCATGAATGAACTCCTTTTGTTTCTTGACGCATCTCAGTGACTCGCGGAGGTCGCGCCTCCGAGGTAGATAGCGGTGAGGATGGAGAAGATGAATGCCTGCAGGGTGGCGATCAGGACCACCTCGAAGATGTAGAACGCGAACGCCATCGGGAAGGTCAGCGCGCCCAGCGCCGCCAGTCCGAGCAGCACCGCCAGCCCTCCCGCCATGAACAGGATCAGCAGGTGGCCGGCGAGGACATTGGCAAAGAGTCGTACGGAGAGCGAGATGAGGCGCACGAAGTGCGAGATCACCTCGATCATGAAGATCGCGGCCTTGCCGAACGGGTTCATGTCCTCGAGGCCGGGCGGCAGCCAGGTCTTGAAGTAGCCGAAGAACCCGTGCGCCCTGATCCCCTCGATGTTGTAGGAGAACCAGACGATGATCGTGAGCATCAGCGGGATCGAGATATTGGCGGTGGCCGCGTAGAGGGAGAACGTCGGCACCGCCAGTCCGAAGATGTTCACGGTCTCCTCGGTGTTGGTGGGCAGCGGGATGTAGCCCATCATGTTCGCGAACCAGATGAAGAAGAAGAGCGTGGCGCAGAACGGGAACCACTTCGTCGCGTACTTGCCCTCGAGGTTCTGGCCGACGATGTTGTCGCGGGTCAAGTCGTACGCCGTCTCGACCGCCATCTGAACCCGGTTGGGCTTCTGCTGCATTCGCCGCGCGATCCAGGTCATGGTCACGATCGTGAGCACGGTCCCGAGGAACAGGTAGAGGACCGCCCGGTTGACGGACAGGTCGATGCCGAAGACCTTGATGTTGACCCACGCCGGCAGCTTGAACTCGTTCTGCGGCTGGAACTCGTCGTTCTTGCCGGCATTTCCGAAGAGGACCGCGAGCAGGATGATGACGAGGAGATAGACGCCGAACCCGATCAGGACCTTGTTGCGGGTCCTCATCGCTCGTCCTCTTCCGGGTACAGCAGCCGGTCCAGGACCTTCGCGGCCATGTACAGCGTGAACAGGGCGAGGCTGAGAATCGCGGCCGCCAACCCTGCCTCGCGTTCGACGAGGCCCACGACGAGCACGGAGAGAGTGATCAACCAGACGCGCCCGAGCGTTGCCGCGGCCATCGTGCCGAGCGCCGTCCGGCGCTCCCCGCTGGCCAACGAGCGAATCGCGCGTCGCTTGGCCGCGTACTCGATTCCGCGGCCCGCGAGCCACGCAGCGGCGGCAACCGCGTACCCGAGGAGAGGCCAGCCCGCGACGATGAAGGCCGGCAGAGCCAAGGCGAGCAGTCCGAGATCCGCGTACCGGAGCGCCATCCCGGCCCGGCCACGGCTGGTCTCGGTGCTAGATCCGTCTAAAGCGAGCGTAGACAAGGGCAAACCCCACGACGAGCCCCACGAAGAGGCCGGCGAGTCCGAGCGGGACCGCAAGGCCCACGACATAGCCGAGCCCGTACCCTGCCGCACCGCAAACCAGCATCGCGGCGATGAGCATGGCTCCGGCCGCTGCCGCATCCGCCCCCCCAGGCGGGGTCTCGGTCATTTGGGGTCTCGAAATCGGGACGAAACAATAGGAACCGCTCCAAAGGAAGAGATAGCCGCGCAGGTCCGGCGGACACCGGTGCCAGGCGGCTCGGCGAATATATCCCAAACCGAGGGCGGCCGATACGGGGTCCTAGTGCCCTTCGGCACACCCCTGGGCCAGGCGTCAGCCGTCCCGTTCGAAACCAGCCGGTCCCGTTCCGGACGGTTCCGGGGGCTGGTTCCCAGCCGATCGCCCGTCCGGGGCTCTCTCGACCGCCATGAACTCGCCGGTCTCGGGATCGATGGTCGGGAAGGTGCCCGTCTCCAGCTCGCGGGCGACGCCCGGGTCCACCTCCTCAGGGGCTGAGACCGGCACCCCGAGGCCCACCAGCTCGCGGAACCGCGACATTCGCAGCTTCAGGATCTCGAGCGCGAGGAGCAGGTAGACGCTCGCGCCCACCGCCGCGATCCCGAAGACGGCCATGACGATCGTCCATACCGGGTCGAAGTGGCCGTGGTTGTCGCTGTACGGCACGAAGCGCAGCGCGAGCGCCAGGCCGGCGAGCACCAGTGCCCACCCGTAGAGGTAGACGAGCGTTCGGCGCTGCGAGAAGCCGATGTTGGCCATCCGGTGATGGAAGTGCGATTGGTCGGCCGCGTAGATCGGCTGCCGGTGCTTGATCCGCTTCGCGATCACGAAGCCCGAGTCCAGGATCGGCACAGCGAGGACGCACAGGGGGAAGAACAGGGCGACGACGGCATTCGTCTTCAGCGATCCCAGGACCGTCACCGCCGCGAGCAGGTAGCCGAGGAGGTTGGAGCCTGTGTCCCCCATGAAGCTGGAGGCGGGCGGGAAGCCGTGTCGCAGGAAGCCCAGCGCGGCGCCGGCGGTGAGCGCCGCCAGCACGCCGGCACCCGGGCGATCCAGCGACAGGGCGATGATCGAGAGGGTCACGGCCGAGATCAGGCAGACGCCGGCGGCCAGCCCGTCCACGCCATCGATGAAGTTGATGACGTTCATTACCGCGACAAAGCCGATCACCGTGAGGATCTGGCCGACGGTCACCCTGCCGAGCAGCGGGACGTTGTGGAACAGGACGTGAGTCAGGTCAACTCCGCCGACGAACGGCAGCGTAAAGTCGGCGACGGTCACCCCGCTGAACACGGGGATCATCGCCGCCACGGTCTGGCCGATGAGCTTGACGCCGGGGGGCAGGTCGAAGACGTCGTCGAGCACGCCCACCACGGAGATCAGGACCGCCCCGGCGAGGATGGCCCTCGTCACCGGCGCCCACGGCAGGAACAGAAGCCCGGCCACCAGGACGCCGGCCAGCATCGCGAGCCCGCCGAGCTTGGGCGTCGGGATCGCGTGGAGGCTGCGCTCGTTGGGGACGTCGATCGCGTTGATGCGGCGGGCGAGCTTCTCCGTGGCGGGGACCAGGACCCAGGCGAGGACCGCGGCGACCGCGAACGCGTACAGCGCGTAGATCTCCGCCGGTCTTCCGTTGACGAACAATGGGCCTCTCCGGCGGCGAGACTAGCGCCCGGTCCCCACGGCCCCGAGGATCGCGTCGACGAGCAGGTTCGGATCCTGCGGCGCCCCCGGGCCTGGGCCTCCCTCACGCTTGGCCAGGAGGAGCTCGCCGGGATCGCGGAGCGGGATGAGCCTCCCCTGGGAGATCAGCTGCTCGTCGATGGCGCCCATGCGTCCGCTGAAGATCGTGTACGCGGGCGTTCCCAGCGCGACGGCCTCCCGGTTCATGGTGCCGCCGGCGCTCACCACGAGGTCCGCGAACGCGATCAGACTCTGGGCGTCGATCGCCCGGTCAGGGACGATGAGGTTCGCCGCCCGGCGGGCGCGGATCCGCTCCCCCTGGGCCTCAGTTCGAGGGATCACCACGCAGGTGACGTCCTCGGCGGCGGCAAGGCGATCGAGCACCTGCTCCTCGAGCGGGTTGGCAGCGTGGTAGGCGGACGTCTCGGGAGACGGCCTCATCACGACGAGCACTCGATCCGCGTCGATCCCGAGCTCGTCGAGGACTGCTCGGTCCGGCTGGAAGTCGGCGAGGTAGTAGTCCTCCTTCAGCCCCGGGTACCGGAACAGCTTGTCCGGGTTCGCTCCCGCGCGCCGCATCGCGTCCGGCGGAATCGCGTCCGGGACGAGCACGCGACGCGCGACCCTGAAGGCGACCTGCCGCTGGAGGCCCGCATGCTCGTAGTCCTGCATCTGCACCGAGGGGATCCGGAGGAGCGCGGAGACGACGCCCAGGTCGACCGACCCGTGACCGAGCGCGAGCTCGAAGCGCTTCGGCCGCGCCCAGCGGGCCAGCGAGATGCTGCGTGACGCGACCGCGCCCGCCTTGCGCGCCACTGACGCACCCGCATGGCGTCCCACGGCCTCGTACGGGATCCCGAGGCGGTCGAGCACGCCCAGGGTCTGCCCGT
>DASQCL010000220.1:0-2265 GCA_035634715.1 Solirubrobacterales bacterium | reverse complement strand
TATCGCGCCTACTCGCCCAACTTCGGGGAGCCGCTCAAGCGCGGCAAGATCCCCGGCCCACTTATCGACGCGAACATCGGCGACACGATCGCCGTCCACTTCCGGAACAAGCTCAAGGTGCCGGTGACGATCCACCCGCACGGCGTCTTCTACACGCAGGAGATGGACGGCGCCTACAAGGGCAAGTACACGGACCCGGGCGGCTTCGTCCAGCCGGGCGAGGAGTTCACGTACATCTGGGACGCGCACCCCGGCACCGAGGGGATCTGGCTCTATCACGACCACGGGCCGATGGACCCGATTCCGCTCTACAAGGGGCTGATGGGCCCGCTCATCATCCGCGACCCGGCGAAACCCAAGCCCGACGTGGAGTACTTCATATTCATGCACGCGCTTCAGCCCGTGGCCACCAACCTGCCGCAGCAGTTCGGCTGCATGAACGGCCGCGCCTATGCGGGCAACACGCCGACGCTCGAGTCGAAGGTGGGCGACCGGGTCGCCTTCCACGTGATCGCGCTCGACAACGACTTCCACACATTCCACATCCACGGCCACCGCTGGGTGGACCCGGATGGGACCGTGATCGACACGAAGACCATGGGACCGGGGGACTCGTTCACTGCGGAGTTCACAGAGGACAACCCGGGGCGATGGTTCTACCACTGCCACGTGTTCAGCCACCTTCACATGGGGATGAACGGGTGGTACCTCGTCAGCTGACCACACGGCGCCGCGTCGGCCTCGGGGTGGGCACGCTGCTCGCCGCCGCGATGCTGCTCAGTGCCGCGACGGCCGGTGCGGCAAACCGCCGCGTCGCGATCGGCCACTACCAGTGGTCGATCCCGCAGCTCCACGTCAATCTCGGCGAGCACGTCACCTGGTACTGGGTGGGCCCGGACACCCTGCACTCGGTGACTGGCACCTCTCCGAACGACCAGGGCTGGGACTCGGATCCCGGGTTGAGCACCCCCCGGCACGACCTCGGCGACACCTACCAGCTCACGTTCAACCAGCCCGGCACCTACACCTTCCAGTGCAAGCTCCACTCGGGCGTCCGCGGATCGGTGATCGTCTCCGACAAACCTGGCGACCCGAGCAAGGAGGTCGATCCGGTTCCGAAGATCAACATCGACCTGAAGCCGCCGCACCTGAACGGCGTCAAGCTCCATTCGAACAAGTTCGGGCGCAAGGGCACGACCCTTCAATGGGGCACGAACGAGAAGTCCAAGCTCGACGCCGAGTACTACGAGGTGCACAACGGGCGCCGCGGCAAGTTCGCCGGCTGGGCCGACTGGAAGGGCCACGTCGGTTACAACGACGCGGAGTTCGGCGGCAAGAGCAAGCACTTCGACGCGAAGCCGGGCCGCTACATGGCCATCATCCGGGCGAGCGATACGAGCAACAACACCAGCAAGAAGCGGACTCGCCGCTTCAAGGTCGGCTAGTCGCGGCCGGCCGCGATCGCCCAGGCGATGAAGAGCGCCTGCACCGGTAGGCGCAGATAGAGCGCCAGGCGGCCGCCCGGCACCCGGTAGCGCTCCGGGTGGAGCGCCATGTGGACGTTGGCGGGGAAGACGGCGAGGAGCGTCGCGACGCTCCACAGCGACGCGGCCTTCCGCGTCCGCGGATGCAGTACGCCGGCTCCACCGGCGATCTCCGCCACTCCGCTCGCATAGACGACCGCCCGCCTGTTCGGCAGCTGTGGCGGCACGATCGCGGCGTAGGCGCGGGGGATGACGAAGTGCATCACCCCGGCGAAGACGAAGAAGGGGCCGAAGAGTCGCCGACCGTTCATGGACCCCGGGAGCCTACGTGACTGTGTGATGTGCGTCACACGAACAACTATTTCGGAAGCGAAATGATTGCATTTGTGCAACGATCTAGGTGTGCCAAGCATAACGGCAACCGAGGCAGCGCCCGAGCTCCGCGAGACAGCGGCGCGCCTGGGCGCGTTCCTCCGCCATCTCCTCATCTTCTCCGGCGGGAAGCACCTGCGAAAGATGGACGAGAGCGGCCTCTCGCTCACTCAGGTCAAGGCGCTGCTGATGCTCGCCGGTCCGGACGGCGAGGAGCCCTACGCGGGCCGTGACATCGCCGAGCGGCTCGAGGTCTCGCTGGCCTCCGTGAGTCGCGCGGTCGACGGGCTCGTTCGCGGTCGGCTTGTCTCGCGCGTCGAGGATTCGGAGGACCGCCGCGTGCGGCGCCTCACGATCACCGACAAGGGCCGGCGACTCGCCGGCGAGATCGTCGCGGCACGCATGGCGG
>DASQCL010000219.1:0-6483 GCA_035634715.1 Solirubrobacterales bacterium | reverse complement strand
CACCGGGTTCTTCGGCATGAACTTCGGCTGGATGATCGACCGAATCGACTCTTTTCTCGCGTTCCTGCTGCTCGGCATCGGAGCCTCCGTGGCCGGCGCGGCTGCGACCGTGCTCCTGGTGCGCAGCCGCGGCACCCCGGTCGAGCCCGATCAGGCAAAGCCGCCCGGCCTCTAGGCCGATACATTCGGTCTTATCCCGAGAGCCACTACTTGAGGAGGAGAGGCCGGTGAAAGTAGGAGTTGGGCTTCCGTCCACGATTCCTGGCGTCGATCGCGACTCGCTGCTCACCTGGGCGAGCAAGGCGGAGGAGCGCGGTTTCTCCACGCTGGGGACAATCGACCGCGTCGTCTACGGCAATTACGAGTCGCTGATCGCCCTCGCGGCGGCTGCGGCGGTGACCGAGCGAATCCGGCTGACGACAGACATCCTCCTGGGACCGGTTCGCGGCAACGGAGCGATGCTCGCGAAGCAGGCCGCGACGATCGACTCCCTCTCGAACGGCCGCCTGACGCTGGGAATCGCGGTTGGGCTCCGCGAGGAGGACTACACCGCGACCGCGACGCCGTACCACGAGCGCGGCAAGCAGTTCGACGCCCAGCTTGCGGAGATGAACCGAATCTGGAGGGGCGCGGAGTACGGACCGGCCGGTGCCATCGGGCCGCCGCCGTCGCATCCCGACGGCCCGGAGGTCATCATCGGGGGCACCGTCTCCGCCACCTTCCGGCGCGTCGCCGAGCACGGCCACGGCTGGACAATGGGAGGTGGCACGCCGGACCAGTTCAGGGAGATGTCGGAGAAGGTGAAGGCGGCCTGGTCGGCCGCCGGCCGCGAGGGCGACCCACGGTTGATCGCGCTTTGCTACTACGGGCTCGGCGAGCACGGGGAGGAAGCTGCAACGGAGGAGCTCGGCGACTACTACGCATGGCTCGGCGAGGACATCGCCGGCGCAATCATCGCGAGCGCGGCGACCGACGAGGACACGATCCGCGGCTACCGCGACGCGTTCGCCGAGGCCGGCGCGGACGAGCTGATCTGCTTCCCGACCTCGACCGACCCCGCGCAGGTGGACCTACTGGCCGACGCGGTGCTCTAAACCCGCTCGGAGCGCCATTTACGTGAGCACGGTGTGAGTTTCCGCCTGGGGCGTTGTTAACATGCCGCCGCTCTGAGCTGAGTCCCCGCCACATATCGCGGGGATCGGGGGACCCAATCGTTTGGGGCGAATCGCGGCCTGAGCGCCGCGTAGCGCTATCTCGGCGCGAGCCCGTCAGCTAACCCCGAAAGCAACGGAAGAGCAGAGCGTCAGTGCACGCAGTGCCCGCCGCGAGGCGGGGAGGACCCGTCTTCATCAACTCACCCCACCAGGGGTGAACCGGTAGCCAGGACCCGCGCCCTGGCCGTGGTTGACACGGCCCGGGGGCGGGGGTGAGAAGGCAGGAGGGCGCGCTGGGGCCGCGATGCGGCCGCGGCCCCCGCGCAGCCCAGTCCCTTCGGCTTACGTCTCGTCGGCCACGTCGGGGTCGAGCTCGATCTCCTGGTCCCAGGTGAACACGTTCACGGTGTTGCCGGCGATGGCGTGGATGATGCCGTGCGCGTGCGCGGGCCCCTTCTTGAACTTCTTGTTGGACGGCGTGGGCGTCACCTCGAGCATCCACTCGTCCTCAGGAGCGTCGAAGTTCGGCGGGGAGCTTGCCGTTCCAACGAGCTTCTCGCCCTTCTGCGTGATCGTGACGGTCACGATCGCCTCAACTTCAGCTCCCTCCCAACCGAGCTCGCCGCACGCCTTGGCCACTCCGTCCTCGATACCCATCGGACTATCGAACTGTGAGCGCATGTGAATCTCCTCCTCGTTTCCTCAGACCGTTACCCCGACTTCAAGCGTTGAACGCGCGCGTCGAGCACCGATCGTGTTTCCCTTCCGGTCGTACAGGGCGATAGCGCCGCGCATTGCTCGTCCCGCCGCATCAGCTTCCCCTGCGATCAGGAGCACCTGACCCTGCGACAGCAGCGCCTGGGCGTGGTCACAGAGCCAGTCCGTGTGTGCGGCCATGTCGACCGCCTCGGCGCTGATCCGCTTCGCCTCTGCGATCTCGCCGCCGCGTGCCCGGATTCGCGCGCGAACGGTCCGCCAGACGATCTGGGCTGAGATGTCGTCCGCGGCCGCGGCCTCCTCGGCCTCCATGGTCAGAGCCAGGGCCTCGTCCGCGCGACCCCGGTCGTAGACCACGTCCGCGAGCAGTGCCGCGGTGTCCGCGAGCAGGGCCTTCTCGCCCATCTCGGTCAGCCGCTCGTGGCCCGCCCTGAGGATCTCCTCCGCATGGTTGGCGTCGTCCGCGAGGAGCGCGACGTACGCCTCGTGATGGGAGACGGCGGAGTGCATCGTCACCCCGAGGTCCGCCATCGTCGCGTTGCTCTGGGAGAGGAGCTGCCGCGCCTCTGCGATCTCCCCGCGCATCGCCCGCAGCCCGGCAAGCGGGTGGGCGACCAGGGCCTGCGGGCGCGGATGGTCGGCGAGCTGCGCTCGGATGCTCTCGCAGCGGGCGATGGCGCGCTCGACGGGCATCGGTCCGACGTACGCCGAGGAGGCCAGCCAGCTGAGGACGTCCGACCATCCGCGCTGGTCGCCCGCGCGGCGGAAGTGGTCCGCGGCACGCTCCCAGGCCCCGTCGGCGTCAGCCGACCGCGCCTCGATCCAGTGGACGAGGCCCCGCAGGCGCCACAGGCGCCCGAGACCCAGGTTGTCGCGGGCCCGCTCGAGCGTCTCGACCAGCGGCTCGAACCGCTCCCGGAGCTGGTGCGTGCCTGCCTCGGTGTCCACCTGCAGCCGAAGACCGAGCTGCGCCACCGTCGCGTGGGCCTGGGCCAGCGCGTCGTCCCTGCGCGCGGCGATCTCCACCGCGGAGTCGAGGAGGCTCTCGGCGTCCGCCAGCCGTCCCACCTCGGTCAGCGCCGATCCGAGCTCGGGCATGAGCAGGCCCATCGCCGAGTCGTCGTCCGTCAACAGCGCGGTCGCTCGCTCGAGCAGGTTGATCGCCGCCGGCATGTCGTCACGGGCCAGGGCCCCGCGTCCGGCGCCTCCCAGGTGCTCGGCCCCTCGGCTCGCGAGCGACCTGTAGCGCTCGCGGGCGGCCGGCTCGAGCGCGAGATGGCAACGGAGGGCCTGCTCCAGGTGGTAGCCCGCCAGCTCCTCGTGCTCGCCGAGCTCGTAGTCCGAGCGCTGCTCGAGCCAGCTGGCGTGACGCTCGTGAAGCTCGGCGCGGCGTTGCTTGGGCACGATGTTGTAGGTGGCATCGCGGACCAGGATGTGGTCAAAGCGATACGCCCGCTCGCTGGCGAACTCCGAGCGCCCCGGGCGGATCAATCTCCGGTCCAGGAGCCGTTCGAGCGTGGCATCGAGGTCCTGGCGATGCCGCTCCGGAAGCAGGTCGGCGAGGGCGGCCCGGTGAAAGGTCCGCCCCTCGATGGAGGCGCCCTCCATCACGGCGCGCTCGGCGTCGGGCAGGCGGTCGATTCTGGAGGTGAGAACCGCCTGGATGGTGTGCGGGATTCCCTCCGAGTCACCCGCCTCTGCCCGCATCGCGACCATCTGCTGCAGGAAGAACGGGTTTCCCTCGGCGGCGGCGAGCAGCTCCTCGCGGTCCTCGCTGGTCAGCCCGGAGCCCTCGGGCAGCCCGGCGAACAGCGCGTTCGCCTCCTCTGTCGACAGCCGCTCGAGCGCAATGGAAGTCGCGCGCTCCCGGACGGCCGAGCCCCACGCCGGGTGCGTCTCGGCCAGCTCGGGCCTGGCCACGCACACCAACAGGACAGGCACGGCGTCGGCGACCGTCGCGACGTGCTCGAGCAGCGCCAAGAGGCTCGGCTCGGCCCAATGGATGTCCTCGACCGCCACGATCACCGGCCGATCGCGCGCGACCCGCTCCACCAGCTTTCGAAACGCCCATTGGGCCTCCTCGACGGAGACGGTCCCGGAGACGAAGCCGGCCGCGCGGCAAACGCGCGCCGCGATCAGCTCGGACTCAGTCGTGGGCGACTCGCCGTCGACCAGCGCAGCCACGGCGGCCTCGCTCGGCGCCCCGGCGAGCGCCCGCACGATCTCGGCCACCGGCCAGTACGTGATGCCGTCGCCGTATGGCAGGCATCGCCCGACCACGGTTGTCGCCTCATCGGCAACGTCGCCCAGCAGCGCCCGGACGAGCCGGGACTTGCCGATCCCCGGCGCGCCGATCAGGGTCACGAGTCGCGGTTCCCGTTCCGCCGCCACCGCGTCAAAGGCCTCGCGCAGGAGGGCGAGCTCTCGCTGACGCCCGACGAACGGCGGAGCCGCCCGCCTCGGCCCGGCGGCGAGCTCGGACCTCACCGACCGGAGGCGCGATGCGGCGACGGGAAGCGACTTGCCCTTGAGCGTCAGCGGATCCACGGGCTCGAGCTCGGCGAGGTCCCTCAGCGCCCGCGCGGTCTCTTCGCCGACGAGCACGTCACCTGGCTGCGCCGATGCCTCGAGGCGCTGAGCCACGTTGACCACATCGCCCACCGTCGACAGGTTCCCACCGGGGGCGCTTCCGACGACGACCTCCCCGGTGTTCAGGCCGGTGTGGATCTCCAGGCGCTCGCCCCACCGGCGGGCGAGCTCGTCGTTCAGTTCGATGAGCGTGTCCCTCATCTCCAGGGCGGCGCGCGCCGCCCGCGCCGCGTCGTCCTCATGCACGACCGGGACGCCGAACACGGCCATTACAGCGTCTCCCATGTACTTCTCAATGGTTCCGTCGTGGTGCTTGATGATCCGCCTCGTCTCGCCGAACCAGCGGCTCATGAGCTGCTGGAGGGATTCCGGATCGAGCCGCTCGCCGAGCGCTGTGAAGCCGCTGACGTCGGAGAAGAGGACCGTCACCACCTTGCGCGAGGTCGTGGGCGCCGGCGTCGGGGACAGCGGACTGCCGCAGTGAGCGCAAAACGTCGCCGCGTCCCCGTTCGACTCTCCACACCGGGCACAAGCCCGCATGCGGCAAGTGTATGCCCGAGCCGGGCCGCCGGAAAGGCGTTTAGACGGGGCTGAACGCTTGGTCAGTCGCCCTCGATGCGGCGGCGGAAGGCCTCCGCGGGCTCGACCGTCGCGCCCGTCAGCCGCGATCGATCAGCGAGCCAGCGGTCAGAGGTGACGACCCGGATCGAACCGGGGTCCTCGTCCGCCTGGAGGCGGCGGGCGATCTCGTCGTCGGCCGAGTTGGGTCGCGGCCGCGGGGCGTGGGCGACCTCGATCACCGTGGAGCGGATCGGGGGACGCGGCGGCTGCTCGAAGACGACCGTGACGTCATCGCCGTTGGCAGCAACCCAGCGCTCGAGCGTGTCGACGAGCCTGACCATGGCCGCGTGCCGGTCCTTCCACCAGTTGTCGGGCCGCGTCCCGATCACGTTCATGCCGTCGACGAGGTAGCGCACTCCAACGGCAGGCTAGCCGCGGTAGGGTCACGGCGTGACCATGGACGGCACACGGGAGTCACTCGACGACGTTCTCGTCGGCGACCGCGAGCGCTGGAAGGACGGCCCGCCGCACGAGCTCTTCAAGCAGATGCGGGCCGAGTGCCCAGTCCACTGGTCGGACAAAATCACCGAGTATCCGGATGAGCCCGGCTACTGGTCGCTCACCACGGCCGACGACGTGCACGAGGTCAGCCACGACTGGCAGATGTATTCGTCCGAGCGCGGCGGGATCACGGCGGTTGGGATCATGCCGCTTGAGCTCATCCGGGCGATGTTCATCGGCATGGACCCGCCCAAGCACGACCGGCTCAAGATGCTCTTCCAGCGCGGGTTCACGCCCAAGCGGATCGCCGAGCACCAGGAGGCGATCAGGCAGATCACCGTGGACGCGATGGAGCGCCTCGACGGGCGCGAGGAGTGCGACCTGGTCACGGACGTGGCCCAGCCGGTCGTTTCCCGTGTCATCCACAGCTTCATGGGCGTCCCGCCGGAGGACGACGCGGACTGGGCACGGCTCATGAACAGCATCATGGGTGCGGGCGATCCGGACGTGAACCCGGACGTCGAATCGGTCATGGAGCGGGACGTGCCTGAGCTGTTCGAGCGCGTCAATCGCCTGATCGCGGAGCGGCGGGAGAACCCGACCGACGACCTGACCAGCGTTCTGGTTCACGCGGAGGTCGACGGCGAGAGCCTCGAGGAGCACGAGATCGTGATGGGCTTTTTCCTGCTCGTCGCCGCCGGCAACGACAGCACGAGGGCCACCTATGCGAGCGGCATGAGGGCGCTGATGGAGAACCCGGACGAGCGCCAGAAGCTCCTCGACGACCCCTCACTCATCCCGAGCGCGGTCGAGGAGTCACTGCGGATGTTCCCCGCGTTCGCCCACTTCCGCCGCACCGCGACGGAGGACGTCGAGCTCAACGGCCAGACGATCAAGGAGGGCGACAAGGTGGTCATGTGGTACGTCTCGTCGAACCGCGACGAGACCCGCTACGAGGACC
>DASQCL010000218.1:0-5004 GCA_035634715.1 Solirubrobacterales bacterium | reverse complement strand
CAGGGCGAGCAGCACCATCGCCGAGACGACGATCGGAATCATGTCGAGCTCCTCCGTGGGATCCTCGCGGGCGTCGGCGCGCCGGACCATGAAGGACGCGCCCACCGCGGCGAGGGCGATGCCGTTGCCGCCGGCCGCGAGCGTGAAGCCGTCGCCGAACGCGCTGTCCAGCCCCGGCGCCGCCAGCGCGCCGAGCGCACCCGCGGCGACCAGGAGGAGCGCGGTCGGGACCGTGCCGAGCCGGCGCTCGAGGCCGGGGACGAACAGCACCATCCCCACCCCGATCGCGAACAGGTAGCCGATGTCGTTGTAGAGGAACGGGGAGACCAGGTAGTGCCACCAGGGGTTGGCGAAGCCCGGCGTGCCCACGACGAGCCCCAGGTCCGTGAGCGGGATGACGGCGGCCCGCGCGACGACGAGGAGCGCGGCCGGGGCCAGGATGAGGCCGATCGTCACGTAGGGGCGCTCGGCGGTGAGCGACAGGCCCCGCATTCGCTCCTTGCGCTCCTTGCGCTCCCGGCGCTCGCGACGGCGGCGATCGCGACGGCCCTCCTGCGCCTCCAGGCCGTCGCCTCGACGCTCCAGCTTCGGGGCCCGCTTGCGCAGCCGGGTGCCGCAGTACGGGCACTCGGTGACGTACGGGCTCACCTCCGAACCGCAGCTCTTGCAGACGACGCTCAGCTCGGTTTCGGCCATAGCTTGCTGGTGCGGAGCTTTAGCTCCGCGACTGGCAGGTGCCGTACATAGGTTGTGAGAATAGCCCTGTACGACCGCTGTCTAGGCGCGGCTGTCGGTGATCATCTCGCCGACGAGCTTCGACAGGTCGTGGTGGCGCTCCCAGTGGCGAAGCTGCCTGTGCGCCCCGCTCTTTCCGCCGAGGAGGTCATCGACCAGGTCGAGCTCGGCCGAGCAACCCAGATCCGCGGCGTCGTCGCTTAGCCCCTCGACCAGCATCGCGGCCATCCGCTCGGCCGGCATCTGCTCCGCGCGGAAGAAATCGATGAGCGTCCCGTCCATGCCGCGCAGGGCAGCGCGCACCTTGTTGTCGTCGATCAGCTCGGTCGGGAACTCGCCCAGCGGCTCCTCGGCGTCGTAGAGCGCACTGAAGCGGTGCGCGAGCGAGATCGTGAGCGCCGCCAGGGCGATCGTGTGCTCGAGCGCCGTCTGCTGGTCGAAGATCCGGGTCTCGACGGTGCCGAGGTTTGGATGGGGACGAACGTCCCACCAGAGGTACGTGTAGTCCTCGATCGCGCCGCCGCGCATCATCTGCTCGACCCGGTTCGAGTAGGTCTCCCAGGTGCCGTAGTGCGGCGGCACGCCGGCGCGCGGGAAGGCGCGGAAGACGGGCGTGCGCGTGGACATCATCCCGGTGCGGTCCCCGCGCCAGAACGGAGAGTTGGCCGAGAGCGCGAGCAGGAGCGGCAGGAAGAGGCGGATGCCGTCGGCCACATAGATGGCCTTGTCCGGGCCGTCGATCGCCACGTGGACATGGGTGCCGAAGATCAGCTCCTGGCGGGCGATGAACCCGAGCTGGCCAATGAGCTCCTCGTAGCGGGGGCGCTCGACGATCTTCTGGTCCTCCCAAAGGGCGAACGGGTGGGTTCCGGAGGCGGCGAACTGGAGCCCCAGCTCCCCCACGATCCCGCCCATCATGTGGCGCAACTGCCGGAGCTCGTCGCCCGCCTCCGACACGGTCTGGCACGGCTTGGTCGCGATCTCGAGCACCGACTGCATCAGCTCGGGCTTCACCTGGCCCTCGCGGTCGGCGGGGACCCTCTCCAGGACCCCCTCGATCTCCTGAGCGAGGCTCAGATCGCCCGCGTCGAGGAGCATCAGCTCCTCCTCGATGCCGATGGTGAACGGCGGGCCGTTGAAGCTGTGGTCGAGCATGGATCTGCGGCCGCAGCGGCCGGGCGCCCACAGGGCGCGCGGTTATTATGCGGGCCCGGCTCCCGGCAAACCCGGGATGGGAGGAATCCTCATGAACTATGGCTACGGTCACAAGCTCTTCATCCTTGCGTTCGACCACCGCGGCTCCTTCCAGAAGAAGTGGTTTGGGCTTGAGGGCGAGCCCACCGAGGAGGACACGCGGAGGATCTCGGACGCCAAGCACCTGGTCTTCGAGGGGCTCCTGCATGCGCTTGAGGAGGGCGCCACCGCCGACTCGACGGGCGCCCTGGTGGACGAGCAATTCGGCGTGCCGACGAGCATTCCTAGCGAGGCCAAGGAGCGCGGCCTGAAGCTGGCGATGCCGGTCGAGAAGAGCGGCCAGAACGAGTTCGATTTCGAGTACGGCGACGAGTTCGGCGCCCACATCGAAGCGTTCGACCCCGACTTCTCGAAGGTGCTCGTCCGCTACAACCCGGACGACCCGGACGTCGACATGAACCGTCGCCAGCTCGACCGCCTGAAGCGCCTCTCCGACTGGCTTCACGAGCATGACCGCAAATTCCTCTTCGAGCTGCTCGTCCCCGCCACCGACGATCAGCTGGCTCGCGAGGATGGAGACACCGATCGTTACGACGCCGAGTTGCGGCCGGAGCTGATGCGCCGGGCGATCGAGGACATCCAGGGTGCCGGTATTGAGGTCGACATCTGGAAGATCGAGGGTGTCGACGAGCGCTCGGACGCCGAGATGCTCGCCGAGCAAACGCGCGCCGGCGGCCGCGATCACGTGACCTGCGTCCTGCTCGGCCGGGGTGCGAGCGACGAGAAGGTGGACCACTGGCTCAGCCAGGCGGCCCCCGTCGACGGGTTCATCGGCTTCGCCATCGGTCGCTCGATCTGGGGTGGTCCGCTCAAGGCATTCCTCGACGGCTCGGTCGAGCGCGATGTGGCGGCCCGCGAGATCGGCGGTAACTATCTGCGGTTCATAAATGTCTACGACGACTCCGAGGCAGCCGTAGCCGGGCGCTAGGAGGGCCGGCGGCGCCCTCCCGGGGCGGGCGTCTGATGGCTGGGGTTGTCTATCGGCATGCGGCGCACGCCCGGCATTGGGGCTGTTCTCCTACTTGCCCTCGGAGGCTGGCTGCTCGTTCACTCGTGGATCGACGGCGGCGGCTCCGCCGACAACTCCAGCGCGGCGCCAGCCGAGCACTCGGTCCGCGCCCGTGTTGTCCGGGTGGTCGACGGCGACACGATCGTCGCCTCGGTCGACGGTGAGGACGAGTACGTGCGCTACATCGGTGTCGACACGCCCGAGACGGTGAAACCCGACACGCCCGTGCAGTGCTTCGGGCCGAACGCGAGCGACGAGAACCACCGGCTGGTCGATGGCCGCACGGTGCGCCTCGTGTTCGACCAGGAGGCGCGGGACGTCTACGGGCGGCTGCTCGCGTACGTGTATGCCGGTCGGCGGTTCGTCAACGCGGAGCTCGTTCGCGGCGGGTATGCGCGCACGCTCGAGATCGCTCCCAATACCTCGCGCGCCCCCGACCTTCAACGGCTGGCAAGCAGGGCAGCCCGGGCCGGCCGCGGCCTCTGGGGCGCTTGTTGAGGATCGAGTGTGGAGTTCACACGAGTACGGTGGTGAATCCTTTTCTCGAGTGAAATTCGGGCCGGGGCGCTGCTCTCGGTGCCCCGGAGTGGCGCCAACCGGTGAGCGATTCCTGATCGAACGCTAAAAAGCCGCTAGTAGCGATCGGCACTCGGCGTATCGGCCTTGGCGCTCGATCGGTCTGCTAGTTTCAGGCGCGTCGCGGCCTTGCTCAGGAACGCGACCCACTGGCACTAAACGCCCTTCCTGGATCGATCCGTATGAGGATGAACGAAAGCACTACCCAGTTCGAGCTGGCGTTCGAACAGGAGGCCGCGCTCGAGCGCCGTCGCCGGCACCAGCTTCGCCAGCGCGCCGTCAACCGCTCTCGCGCGCGGCGCATCCAGCGCACCGAACAGCACGGCAAGGTCGCCTTCAGCGTCCTGGTCGTGGCGCTCACGATCACGGTCGTGGTCGTCACCGTCGTGATGTTCGAGACGCTGGCTTGGTTGATGGGCTAGCGATCCGCTAGCCCAGCCCCCAAAACACCTACCAGTTCAGTAGCCCTGCCCGGGAGGCAGGTCAGTCCGTGTTGGAGAGGTCGCCGAGAGCGTTGTTGACGTGCTTGCTGGCTCCCTGCTTCTCCGACATCTCCTCTTCCTTGATCGAGATGTAGACCTCTTTACGGAACACCGGGACGTCGCGCGGCGCGGTGATGCCGAGCCGGATCTTGTCCCTGGACACGGCGAGGACAGAAACCTCGACGTCATCCCCGATCATGATGCTCTGATTCGTCTTTCTTGTCAGGACGAGCATCTCGCCTCCATTCGAGCTATTCGGCCGGTCTGGCCGCCATCCGAAAACCAGAGTAACTACTCCGAAGGCGCAGCGCCACCCACAACCGTCACGCGGCCGTCCGTTAGCATCATCCGCCCCCAGGGAGCCGATATATGGCCAAGAAACCACTCCGCTCACAGCTCAACCAAATTCGCGGCTGGGTCCGCCAGGGGCGTACCGATGCCTGGATCGCCCACCAGCTCGACGTCTCCGCGTCCGAGCTGCGCGAGTTCCGCCGCCGGCACGAGCTCTCGGCCGAGGAGGAGGACACCGGCGAGGTCGAGCTGCGCGACGAGATCGAGGCGGAGATCGAGGCGCTGAGCGAGGCCGAGGAGGAGGACGAGGACGAGGAGGCCGAGGAGGACGAGGCCCCGGACGAGGCCGAGGTAGACGAGGCCGCCGCGGAAGCTGAGGAGGACGAGGCGGGGAAGGAGCCCGGCGAGGATGGCGCCGACGGAGAGGCCCGCCCTCGCAGGCGCAGGCGCCGCCGCGGGCGCCGCGGTGGGCGCGGCGGAGGCGCGGGCACGGGCACAGGTGGCACGGGCGGCGCGGGGCGAACGGCCCTGCAAGCGACCTTCGACCACGGCAAGGAGGACGGTTTCGGGCTCTGGCTGGACCCGGCGGTCGAGGACGACCCCGTCTACACGGAGCACTGGGCGGGCCACCGCCAGATCGAGGTCACGATCGAGCCA
>DASQCL010000217.1:0-9538 GCA_035634715.1 Solirubrobacterales bacterium | reverse complement strand
AGCAGGATCAGGCCGTTTATGAACAGGAACGCGCTCGCCGCCACCGGCTTGGCCAGGGCCGTCCTGAACACGTGCTCCAAGGCGACGCCGGTGATGCCGACCGGAATCGTCGCGATCACGATCAGCCACGCCAGCCGCTCGTCCTGGCCGGTGGCGGTGAAGCGTCGCTCGGAGATGCTCCTCCCCACGCTGCGGAAGAACCCGGTGACGATGCGGATCCAATCCGCCCGGAAGAACCAGAGCAGCGCCAGGGCGGTGGCGACGTGCAGCGCGACGAGGAACGCGAGGTAGAACGAGGACTCGCTGTGGGCCTCGGACGACTGCGTGACGAGCGTCTGCCAGCTGCCCCCGATCCAGGCGGGTACGAGCACCGAATGGCCGAGGCTCGAGACCGGGAACAGCTCGGTCACACCCTGGATGAGTGCGATGACGATTGCCTGAAGGTAGGAGAGCATGTGTGTGCAGGGGGCCTCGGGCCGGCACCCGGCGCGCGGACCGTAGGGAGGTCGCCTTTATTCAGCCTAAAGGGAAGCGCGGATTCCTCTTGAGCAAGCGGCTGAAGTAAAGTTACGCGCGTGAGCCGCGCCCGAGCCGCACGCCTGATCGCCGTCGCCGCAGCCTCCCTCGCGATCCTGGCGGCATTCGCGCCCTCCGCGCTGGCGGCCGACGGCGACGGGCTCTGGGGCCCGACCAACGACAAGGTCGTCACCTACTGGGGCTTCGGCGTCCTGATCTTCTTCACGGCCCTGGTCACCGTCCTGTCGCTGATCCAGGGGCGGCTGGAGAACCGCAAGGAGCGCAGGCGGCAGGAGCTCGAGCGCCTGCGCCCGCCGGCGGCGGACTGACCGCAGACCCGGGTCCGTGACCAAGGTCCGCTACGAGCGCATCGGCGCCGCCGCGGTCCTGACGATCGACCGGCGTGAGCGCCGCAACGCCGTCGACGCCGAGACAGCGGGCCTGCTGCTCGACGGCTACGGGGAGTTCGAGGCCGACGACGACGCCCGCGCCCTGGTTCTCACCGGCGAGGGGCCCGAGGCCTTCTGCGCGGGGGCCGACCTGAAGGCCCTCGCGGAGGCGGGGCCCGACATCCCCACGGAGGTCATCGAGTCCGTGGCATCGCGGTCCGAGGGCCCGATGGGGTTCACCCGGCTCACCCCGTCCAAGCCGACGATCGCGGCGATCTCCGGCTGGTGCCTGGCGGGCGGCCTCGAGCTGGCGGTGTGGTGCGACCTCAGAATCGCCACGGAGACCGCCCGGCTCGGATTCACCGAGCGCCGCTTCGGCGTGCCTCTGATCGACGGAGGGACCCAGCGCCTACCGCTGATCGTGGGCATGGGACGGGCGCTCGAGATGATCCTGACGGGCCGGGTCCTCCACGCCGGCGAGGCCCTCGACTGGGGCCTCCTCAACGAGGTCGTGGCCGAGGGGGCCCACCTGGACCGCGCGCTCGAGATCGCCGAGGGCCTTGCCCGCTTCCCCCAGACCACGATGCTTTCGGACCGGCGGGCCGCGATCGAGGGCGCGGGGCTGTCGCTGGAGGACGGCCTCGCCCTGGAAGCGGAGATCGGGCGCGCGTCGATCGAGACCGGTATCCGCGGGGCGACCCGCTTCGCCGCCGGCGAGGGCCGTGGCGCGCAGGGCGCGGGCGTCTAGCCCTTCGCCTCGGGCAGCCGGAACTCGCCGAGCAGGCGCTTCTCGGTCTCGCCCTCAACGGCGGCGACCACCTCCACCTGGCTCTCGAGCGGCGTCCCTCGCAGCTTGGTGGCCAGCAGGTCGTCGACCTGGAAGATCCCCGCCGAGTTGTTCATGTGGATCTCGAGCCGGACCGGCCGCTCCTCCCCCGCCTCGATGATGACCTCGTCGATCGCCGCGGCCGACAGCGCGTGGATCCCCATGCGGCCGGCATCCACGGGCACCCGCGAGCGCCCCTGCGCCATGTCGAGCGCGTCGGCAACTCGCACGACCCCTGCCTCGACCGTGTACGGCTCGCCGCGACGGCGGTGTCCGATGATCGTGTGCAGCGCCTCCGAGGCGACCACCGTCCGCTCCGGCTCGTCGTAGAGATCGCCGAGCAGCTCCCGCAGCTTGCGCTCGGCCAGGAACAGGCTGTAGGCCTCGTGGTCGGCGCGGTGGATCGACATGCCCACGTCGTGAAGCAGGGCGCCCGAGGCCACGACGACCTCCGCATCGCGCCTCCCCATCTTGTGGTCGGCAACCATCGCCGGCTCGATGCCCGCCCTCCCCAGTAGGCGGAGGATCCGGAGCGCGATGTTGAGCACGATCTGGACATGGACCCAGGAGTGATCGGACATGCCGAGCCGCTCCGAGGTCACCTGGGCCATGTGCCACCAGGCGCGGAGCTCCGCGTCCGCGTTGACGCCCTCGAGCAGCGCCTCCAGGCGGCGGTTGCCGCGCGTGGGTGCCCGCACCCTGGCGTCCGCGATGGCGTCGGCGGGCGTCTCGGCGCGCTCGTCGGGCCCGGCCGCGGTGCTCTCGGCATCGTTCGAGCTCACACGCTCAGTGTCTCAGGCGTGGCAGCGCAACTTTTGCCGCCTCTGGCGCGTTTACATTTGCGCGCGATCGTGGCGATGGAAAGGTCGAGCATGGCGATCTGCCCCCACACTGGACTGACGATCCCCGAATGTTCCTGCGGCGTCTGCCTCGAGGCGCAGATGCGTCGCCATCGCCCGAACGGCGTCGAGGCCGGCATCCACATCACGCGGTCCGCCCGCCTGGAACAGCGCGGCCAGGACCAGCGCCGCGCCGCCTGACGCACGCCCCGCAGCCCGCGCGGGCTTGACCCGGGTACAGTCCCCCCCGTGCCGAAGGGAAGCGGGCTGCTGTCGATCGAGCGTCGCGACGAGGTCGCTGTCGTGACCCTGCGCAGGCCGGAGAAGCGAAACGCGCTGTCCATCGAGCTCCGCGAGGAGATCTCGGACGCCTTCGGGCGGCTGTCGACCGACGACCACGTCGGCTGCATCGTGCTCACAGGGGCGGGTCCCGCCTTCTGCGCCGGCATGGACACGAGCCAGTTCGGCGGCGACCTCGAGAACCGCAGGCAATTGGTCGAGACCAGCACCCTCGCCTTCGAGGCGATCGGGGAGTGCCGCCGCCCGATCGTCGCCGCGGTCAATGGACCGGCGATCGCGGGGGGCTTCGCGCTCGCTCTCCTCTGTGATCTGCGGATCGCGTCGTCCGAGGCGGTGTTCGGGTATCCGGAGCTTCCCCGCGGGATCCCGCCGAGCTACGCCGCGGCGCGCGCCGTGCTGCCGGCGACCGTGGCTCAGGACCTCTGCCTGACGGGCCGCCTCGTGAAGGCCGAGGAGGCGCAGAAGCTCGGCATCGTCCGCGAGGTCGTCCGTGGCGACCTGATGGAGCGAGCAATGGAGCTCGCCGGGCGGGTCGCGGGACTGCCCCGCAAGGCGATCCTCGAGACCAAGCGCAGGACACTGCTCGAGCGCCGCCACCTCTGGGGCTTCCTGTTCGAGGACGAGCAGCGGGTCTTCCGGCGCGCCCTGATGGGCCATGACTCAGAGGAAGAGCCGGCGCGAAACGGCGCGGCGGCCTAGGCGCCGCGGGCGCTCGAACAGGCATGTGGGGCGAGCACGGCCGGGTGCTCGGATGGGCCGCGCGGCACGCCCAGAGTGGGATTCACCACCGTATACGTGGTCAATCCTTCACTCGATCGAGAAACGGATCGAGTGAGTGATCCAGGGCAATATGCACCCCCAATCACTCACTCGGTGCTGCCGTTCGCTACGACCCGCCAGATCGGCCCGGGCTCGGGCCCCTGGCGTTGGCTACGACCCGCAGATCGGCCACGGGCTGGAGCCGCTCTGCGAATAGAGCAGCGCCGCCCGGTACGTCTGCTCGGCCGCCGAGGCCGCGCCCGGATCGCCGGAGCCTCCGACGGAGGCCCAGGTGCCGTAGTCGAACTGGTAGAGACCGTGGTAGGTCCCGTCGGCGGAGACCGCGGTGGGGTCGCCACCGGACTCACAGGCGGCGATCGACTCGAGCGTGGAGCTCGAGACGCCAACAGACTCCGGCGACGGGAAGCCGTCCTCGGTGGTGGCCGAGGCGCCGGAGGCCGAGCCGCTGTCCTTCGCGGCCTTCGCGGCCTTCGCCTCGCGCACTGCCTGCTGGTGCTTGATCCGCTGGTGCGCCTGGCGCATCAGCTCGTTGAAGTGCTTGGCCGGCCTCACCAGCACTGCCACCCGCTGGTGCGAATGGTTGCCGTCGGCCCGCTCGTGCCCGGAAGTCTGGGCGGCGGATCCGCTCGGCTGTGTGACGATGCCGAAGGTCAGCGCGGCCGCAGCTGCGGCCGACAACCCTCTGATAGCCACGGACATGGGATGAACCACCTCCAATTGGATGCACCGGCCGCGCTCATCGCGGAGCCGCGCGGCACGAAGGCAACCGCTCGTGCGGTGTCCTCGATGTCGCTCCGGCCTGCCGGGCGTTCGCTGCCCCTGGGCGGTGCTTGGTGACGGCGCCTTGTCAGGCGCCTGCCCTAGGGGTGATCCGTAACGGCGGTGGAGGGTGGCAGGCGAACGCGCGTTTGTGTGTGACTCTGGTCACAGAGCTAACACAGCCATGACCGAGCGAGGCGAGCAGCTGGTCATCTCCCGGCAGGGATTCGCCGATTCCGCCGCTCGGGGCACGGCCGTGGCGCGGGCGACTCTGATGAGGGTGGCCGCCGGCGACGTGCCGGCGACGTTCCGGCTGCACCGCCCGCCCAGGATCCTTGCGTTCTCGAAGCAGGACGCCGCGAGCCCCGGCTTCCGGGGCGCCGTCCAGGCAGCGCGGGAGACCGGCTTCCAGCCGGTCATCCGCCTCGCCGGCGGCCGCGCGGCCGTCTACCACGAGGAGACGCTCGCGCTGTCCTGGGCCGTTCCCGACCGGCGCCCCTCGGCTCGCACGGAGGAGCGCTTCAGGGAGCTCGCGGGCCTGCTTGCCGACTCCATTCGCGAGGTGGGGGTCGACGCCCGCGTGGGCGAGGTCCCGGGTGAGTACTGCCCGGGGGCCTGGAGCGTGAATGCGCGCGGCGCGACGAAGCTGGCGGGGACCGGCCAACGCCTCATCGCCGGCGCAGCCCACCGAGGCGCGGTGATCGTCGTCGGGAACAGCGCCGGGGTGCGCGGTGCGCTGATCGGTGTCTACGAGGCCCTGGGCCTCGACTGGGACCCGGCCACCGCGGGCAGCATCGAGGACGAAGTCGCGGGAATCACGCTGGAGCGCGTGGAGGACTCGATCTTCGCGCGTCTCGGCGAGCTCTATGAGCTGCGGGAGATGCCCGTCGACCGTGAGACGCTCGCCCTGGCCGACCGCCTAGAGTCCGACCACTCAGTCGAATGAGACTGCTCGCCTTCAGCGACCTCCACGTGGACACCGGCCAGGCCGAGAGGCTCGTCGCCGCCGGCGAGGACGCCGACGTGGTCGTCGGCGTCGGCGACTTCGCGTCGGTTCACTCGGGCCTCGAGGAGACGATCGCGGTGCTGCGGCGAATCACCAAGCCGACGGTTCTCGTGCCCGGGAACAACGAGACCGAGGACGCCCTGCGCGAGGCGTGCGACGGCTGGGAGAGCGCCATCGTGCTCCACGGCGAGTCCACCGCGATCGACGGAGTCGAGTTCTTCGGCCTTGGCGCCGGAGTCCCCGTCACCCCGTGGGACTGGAGCTTCGACCTCACCGAGGAGGAGGCCGCGGACAAGCTCGCCGCCTGCCCGAAGGGCTGCGTGCTCGCCGTCCACTCGCCGCCCCGGGGCCACGTGGACACGAGCGGGGCGGGTAAGCACCTGGGAAGCGTGGCGGTGCTCGACGCGGTCGTCGCGAAGGAGCCGCGGGTGGCGCTCTGCGGGCACATCCACGAGTCCTGGGGCGAGCGCTCGGAGATCGGCCCGACGGAAGTCGTCAACCTGGGGCCGGCGGGCACCTTCCTCGACGCCTGAGCGGGCATGAGAAGGGCCCCCGGCCGCGTCGGGACTAAGCCGCGATCCGGGAGCCCTCTCAGTTACTGGCACTACTGAACTGGTACTGGCACAACGAGGGCATCCCTGCCCACGCGGCGGCGATTGTCGCGGCTGCTGAGGGGCCGCACCATCCTTCGATCGATGGGTTTTGCGTCTAGACCTCTCCTGGCCGATCGGGGGATGCGAGACCAGCCGATCGGCTGATGTCGCCGCAGCCGATCGGTGTGCGTGAGCGGCGCTCAGGACTCCTGGGAGGTGTCCCGGAGCGTCATCCCCTGCTCCGAGTCGAACTCGAAGCGCATGACGAAGAGCTCGTCGTGGGACACGGACCACCGGTCCGCCAGCCGCTCGACCAGCTTCAGCCGCCAGGGGGTGAGCATGCTGCGCTCAAGCTCCACGAGTCCACCCTCGGACCGGTGGGTCGTGAAGTCCCGGTCGTAAAGCTGGACGGCGACCTTGGAGCGATCGGCGTGCAGCTCGATCTCGAACGGTGCCGACGGCGGCGCTCCGGGCCGGTCGGTTCCGCTCGTCAACGCACCAACGAGCACGGCCACCTGCTCGAGCACGACGGGGTCGCCCTCCGCGATCAGGTCGCCGAGGGCGTCGCGGACGTGGGTCACCGAGGTTGGGCCCGCCGGAACCGACAGGGTCAGCCTGGCCTCATTGGGGCCGAGCGTCTCCGCGTGCGACCCGTTCGATGACACCTCCTGGCCGATTACTTGGGGTTCCTTCCTCTTCAGTTTCGGTCTCCCCTAGCCGCTACGTTCGGCCCACCGATACTGAACCTAGACCCGCGCCCTGAACATAGTCCATTCGAACGTTTGTGGGGTTGACGGCCGCCCCACCAATCGGGGGATGCGGGGATAGACGATTGGAGGGTCGCCCCGCCTAGCCGGAGCCGATCGGAATCGAGGCCCGGACGACGGTCCCCTTGCCACCCGGGCTCGAGACCTCGCCGTCCCCCCCGATCGCCTGCATGCGCTGGATCGTCGACGCGAGCCCGATGTGGCCCTCCCGGAGGGCGGCCTCCTGCCGGCCGGCCGGGATCCCCACCCCGTCGTCCGCGACCTCCAGCCTGACCATGTCGCCGTCGCGGTCGACGCTCACAGCACAGCGCGACGCCTTGGCGTGCTTGGCGACGTTCGCAACCAGCTCCCGGCACGCCGAGAGAACGAGCTCGTCCTCGATCCCAGCCGCGTCGGGCTCGACGCGGACCGTGTACCGAAAACCGCCGCGGGTGGCGCTCTCGCGAACTATCGCGCCGATCGCCGTCTGCAGGTCGCCCTGCTGGTGGGTCACGGGGTGGAGCGCGGCCACCGCCTCGCGAAGCCGGTCGATGGTGCCCTCCAGCGCGTGCTGGGCGCGGGTGACGCCCTCCCTCCCGGGAGCCGCCTCGAGCAGGTCCTGGTGGGCGGCGAGGAGCAACTGGAGCGCGTCGTCGTGGAGGACCTGCGCGATGCGCTGGCGCGTCCGCTCCTCCGCGAGCATCAGCTGTGAGACGAGCTCGCCGCGGGCCTGCGCGAGGTCGGCGATCGCGCGGCTCTGTTTGAGCGCGCGCTCCTCGCTGCGCTTGACGTAGGTGACGTCGCGGATGTAGCCGGCGTAGACGGGCGGTTCCACTCCCGGCACGCGCCGGACAGCGACCTCAACGGGGAGCGTCGACCCGTCCTTGCGCATCGCCGTCAGCTCCACGCGCCGACCCGCCATCCCCTCGTTCCTCGGCCGTCGATCGAGCTCCCACCGGTACTCGTCGCGTAGATCCGGCGGCGCAACGAGGTCCGCCAGCTCGGACCCGATCGCCTCGTCGGCCGTGTACCCGAAGGTGACCTCCGCGGCCCGGTTGAACTCCACCACGCGTCCGCGGTCGTCGATCGCGACGACGCAGTCCAGCGCCCCGTCGAGGAGGGCCGCCTTGAGTCGTTCGGATTCGTCGCGCGCGGACTGGAGGCTCACGCCAAATCTCCTGCGAGCCCTCTATTCGAGGAACCCTCTCCGCATCCCCTCCGCGACGGCTGCCGCCCGCTCGGCGACGCCCAGCTTGTCGTAGATGGCCTGGAGATGCGACTTGACGGTAGCCGGGCTGAGGTGGATGCGCTCCGCGATCTCGGGCGCCGAGTGCCCGGCGGCGACCAGCTTGAGCACCTCGCGCTCGCGCGCCGTGAGGACGGGGCCCTGCTGGCCGCGCTCACGCTCGTGCAGCTCACTCGCCAGGCCCGTCTGGACCTCCGGGGCGAGGGCGGTGCCCCCGCCGGCGACGGCCGCGATGCCGTCGCAGATCTCCTGGCGCGCCGCCTGCTTCGAGAGATAGCCCTTCGCGCCCGCGGCGACCGCCCGGTAGGCGAGGTCGCTGTCGAGGTGGGCCGAGAGCAGGAGGACCTGGGTGTCCGAGCTGTCCCGCCGAACGGCGCCCAGCACCTCGAGGCCGTCCAGCCCCGGCATCCGAATGTCCAGCAGGGCCACGTCGGGCTTCAGGTTGCCGATCTCATCGAGGGCGTCGCGGCCGTTGCTCGCCTCGCCGACCAGCTCGAGGTCGGGGCGCTCGCCGATGGCCCGCACCATCCCGTCGCGGTAGATCGGGTGGTCGTCGGCAACGAACACCCGCACCCGATCAGACCTCCGAGCGCTCAAGCCTCCTCCTGGATCACGCCGGTCACGGACGCCATCGCGTCGTCCTCATGCCCGGCTCAGGCTAACCCAACGCGCGGGGTTGGGCGACGCGCCTGAAAAAAATGGGAGCGCCGTGCCTAGGGATGGACTGGCACGGCGCTCCCGGGTCAATCGCGTGGCTGGCAGCTCGCTCATCCAGCTCCAGCGATCAACCAGTGTGGAGGATGGCTGTACGCATACTCGCCAGGTACCCGCCCGGGCGCAATCCTCCGGTCGGACGTTTTTGCGGATGAACCGGGCACCCTGCGATCGGTGGGGGATCGCTCCTCCGATCGGATGATCGGACGCTCGGAGTGTCCTAAGGGCGCGATCCGAGAGCGCCGTGCTCGCCCTCCCGCTTCATCTCGTAGAGGCGCCTGTCGGCGGCCTCGAGCAGGCGGGCGCGCTCGGGCCCGTCCTCGGGCCAGACCGTGATCCCGTACGAGCAGTCGAGCCGCTCCGGCATCGACGCAAGCTCCGCGCGCACGCGGCCGGCGGCCGCGACGGCGGCCTCCGCCCCGCTTTCGGGCAGGATGTACGCGAACTCGTCGCCGCCCGCGCGAAAGGCGAGATCGGACGAGCGGCAGGTTCCGGCGATGGCCTCGCCGGCATCCCGCAGCACGCGGTCTCCCTCGGCGTGGCCGTACGAGTCGTTCACGACCTTGAAGCCGTTGAGGTCGAACAGCACGACGCTGAAGCGCCCTCCGTAGCGCTTGCTCCGCTCGAGCTCCCGGGTGAGGGACTCGTGGAACTCCCGCAGGTTGAGCAGCCCGGTCAGGTGGTCGCGGCTCGCCAGCTCCTCGAGCTCCTGATACATGCGCGCGTTGGCGAGCGCGACCGCCGCCTGGGCGGCGTAGGACTGGATGAGGTCGACGTCGCGGGGCAGGAAGGTCCGCGGCTGGGTGGCGAGCGCCACGAGGCGG
>DASQCL010000216.1:0-4550 GCA_035634715.1 Solirubrobacterales bacterium | reverse complement strand
CGCCGCTACGGCGCCGAGCCGCGCTTCGTGCTCGCGTCGGCCACGATCGCCAACCCGCTCGAGCTCGCCGAGGGCCTCGTTGGGGAGCCGTTCCGCCTGGTGGATTCGGACGGCGCCCCGCGCGCCCCGCGCCGAATCGGGATGTGGAACCCACCGGTCATCGACCCGCGATCGATGACCCGCCGGTCGGTTCTCTCGGAGGCCGCGGAGCTCCTGGCCGACCTGGTGGGCGAGGGGATGCGGACGATCTGCTTCCTTCGCAGCCGGCGCGGCATCGAGCTGATCCAGCGCTTCACCCGCATGCGGCTCGAGGAGCTGGGGCGGCCGCAGCTCGCCGAGCGGATCGCCCCCTACCGGGCCGGCTACACCCCCCAGCAGCGCCGCGAGATCGAGGCGCGCCTCGCCGGGGGCGACCTGCTCGCCGTCGTCGCGACGGACGCGCTCGAGCTCGGAATCGATATCGGCTACCTGGACGCTGCAATCTGCGTGACTTTCCCGGGCACCGTCGCCAGCCTGCGGCAGATGTGGGGGCGCGCGGGCCGGCGGAGCGAGGGGCTTGCCCTCTACATCGCCGGCGAGGACGCGCTCGACCAGTTCTTCTGCCGCCATCCGGACGAGTTCCTGGAGCGGCCGGTGGAGGCGGCGATCATCGATCACGAGAACGACCGCATCCAGCTCGCCCACATGCTCGCCGCCGCCTACGAGATCCCGCTCAGCGAGTCCGATACGGAGTTCCTCGGGCCGCGCTGGCGGGAGCGCGCCGAGGCCTTGGTGGGCCTGGGGGAGCTCCGGCGGGGACGCGAGGGCCGCTACCTGCCGCGCGGACCGCACTTCCCGGCCGCCGAGATCTCGCTGCGCTCGGCCTCGCCGGACTCGGTCGCGATCGTGGAGCGGGACTCGGGCGAGCTGCTGGGGGCGGTCGAGGCGGAGCGGGCGTTCACCACCGTGCACCCCGGTGCGGTCTACCTGCACCTGGGTCGCTCCTACGAGGTCCGTGAGCTCGACATCGAGTCGCGGCGCGCGGCGGTCGACGCCTTCGACGGCGACTTCTACACCCAGCCCAAGAAGGACACGGAGGTGTTCATCGAGGAGGTGGCCGAGCGCCGTGACGTCGCCGGGGTGGAGCTCAACTTCGGCGAGGTGTCGGTCACCGAGCAGGTGATGGCCTACCAGCGCAAGAGCCTGACGGACCACGAGGTGATTGACATGGTCGCGCTGGACCTTCCGGAGACCAACTTCCCGACGCAGGCGCTCTGGTACGTGCTCCCAGACGAGCTCGCCGGCCCGCAGTCGCTGCCGCCCGACGTCCAGCTCGGAGCCCTCCATGCCACCGAGCACTGCCAGATCGCGGTGCTGCCGCTGCTGGCGATGTGCGACCGGTGGGACATCGGCGGCCTGTCGACGAATGTCCACTTCCAGACCGGCCGGCCGACGATCTTCATCTACGACGGCCACCCGGGCGGGGTCGGCCTCGCGCGGCGCGGCTACGAGAAGTTCGAGCTACTGCTCGCCGACGCGGCGACGCTCGTAGGGGAATGCCCGTGCGACAGCGGCTGCCCCTCGTGCGTGCAGAGCCCGAAGTGCGGAAATCTGAACGAGCCCCTCCACAAGCAGGGAGCGCTGGAGCTGATGGCGGGAATGCTGGCGAGACTCAGCGAGGAGGTGCGATGACCCGCCCCGCCCAGATCTCGGTGATCGGCAAGGGCACACCCGATCCGGAGGCGGAGGAGCTGGCGCGCGACGTGGGTGAGCGCCTGGCGCGCGTGGGAGCCGTGGTTGTGTGCGGCGGCCTGGGCGGGGTCATGGAGGCGGCGTCGCGGGGCGCTGCGTCCGCAGGCGGCACCGTGATCGGCATCGCGCCCACCACCGAGACGGCCGACGCGAATCCGTACTGCACGCACGTCGTCGCAACCGGCGTGGGCCATGCACGCAACCTCGCGGTCGTCTCGTCCGGGGATGCGGTGATCGCGGTCGGCGGCGAGTGGGGGACGCTGTCCGAGATCGCCTTCGCGCGTGCCCTGGGCCGGACAGTGGTCGCGCTTCAGAGCTGGACGGTGAGCGGGCCCGGCGCGATGGAGGCCGGCCCGGGTATCGAGGTGGCGTCGGAGCCGCAGGTGGCGATCGATTTGGCCCTCCGGGCCGCCGAGCAGGCGCGATGACCGCCGCGCTCGGGCGCGACCTCGAGATCCGCGCGCCCCGGTCGGGCGACGCCCGCCCCATGGCGGCTCTGATGCTGACCGGGAACTCCACATATAGAGAGTGGGCGCCGCGGTTCTGGCGCCCGCCGGGCCTCGAGCGCACCCAGGCGCAGTGGCATCTGCGGCTGCGCGAGGACGACCGCTGGAGCAGGGTGGCAGTGGACCGCGACGCGGCTCTAGTCGCGCTCGCGTCCTGGCGCCCCGCCCGCGAGCAGGGGGAGGACGGTTCCCGCGTCCCGGGAGTCAGCTACGTCTCCCACCTCTACGTGCACCCGGATCGATGGGGAGAGGGAGTCGCGCGCGGACTGCTGTCGCTCGCGGAGACAGCCATGAGGGAATCGGATCACACCCGCGCGATCCTGTGGACGCCGACCGGCGCTCCGGCCCGCGGTTTCTACGAGCGCTGCGGCTGGCGGCTGGACGGCAGGGAGCAGTGGAGCGGCGAGCTTCGGCTGCCGATGGTCGGCTACGAGAAGCACCTGTAGCCCGATCCGATTCATCTAGCCTTAGCGCCCCTGGCGAGGTAGCTCAGTTGGTAGAGCACACGACTGAAAATCGTGGTGTCGGCAGTTCGATTCTGCCCCTCGCCATCCAGGCTCGGGTCAGAACGACTGCCTCCTACGGCTCACCCTCCGGGCTCGCCTCGCAGTTCGATTCTGCCCCTCGCCATCCACTAGCCCGCTGCGCGCTTCAGGCGTGACGCCAGCGACCGCAGCTCGTCGATCAGCTCCGGCGGCCCGAGCACCTCGAAGTCCCCGGGGAGCATCGAGATCCGCATCGCCAGCCACCTCAGGTCGTCGTCCCCGGTCCTGAACTCGCACGTCCCGTCGTCCACGGGCTTGAGCGTGCCCCAGTACTCCGGCACGGTCCTGGAGACCTCCTCGGCCGGTGCGCGGAGCAGGATGCGAGCCTCGTAGCGGGTCGGCGCTGCGCTGATGCTTCGCTCGACGTACGCGCTCGCGTTCTTGGCCGGGAGGCGGCGGCCTTCGAATCGCACCCCGGTCGAGGCGGGCCGCGTGAGGCGGTCGATGCGGAAGGTGCGCCAATCTTCACGCCGCCGATCCCAGGCGACGAGGTACCAGCGACGGCCGCGGTTGACGACCGAATGCGGCTCGACCTCCCGCCTACTGTCCGTGCCGTCGCGTCGCCGGTAGGCGAAGCGCAGGCATTCCGAGTCGCGGCAGGCGGTGGCGATCACCGTCAGGTGCTGTGGGTCCACCGTCGGCCCGCCCTCGGGAAGGGTGAAGGTCGCCGATCCAAGTGCGCCGACTCGCCGCCGCAGGTGGGCGGGGAGCACCTGCTCGAGCTTGACCAGGGCCCGCACGGCGGTCTCCTCGATCCCGGCCACCGAGGCGCGCGCGGCGGTGCGAAGGCCCACGGCGATGGCGATCGCCTCGTCGTCGTCGAGCAGCAACGGCGGCATCGCGCTGCCGGCGCGAAGGCGGTAGCCGCCAGCCGGGCCCGTCAGGGACTCCACCGGGTAGCCCAGCCGGCGCAGCCGCTCGATGTCGCGCCGGATGGTGCGGCCGGACACCTCGAGCCGATCGGCCAGCTCGCTCCCGGGCCAGTCCCGGCGCCCCTGGAGCAGGGAGAGCATCTCCAGGAGGCGGCTCGAGGTCTCGGTCATGGCAATTTCATGGTCCCGCGAATTGAGGACACATCCTGGCCTAAATCATTCATAGGGTGCCTCGCGAAAACCAACCGATCGGAGAGGAGCAGCAGATGCCCGAGCGAGACGGATACATCCCAGGCGTCCCGTGTTGGATCGACACGAGCCAGCCGGATCCCGAGGCCGCGGTCGACTTCTACCGAGGGCTCTTCGGGTGGGAGTTCGAGGACGTGATGCCGCCGGACTCACCAGGCAAGTACTTCATCGCGCGCATCCGGGGCGGTGACGTGGCCGCCGTCGGCTCGATCCCCGAAGCAGCGCCGCCGCTCGCGATGTGGAACACGTACGTGTGGGTCGAGAGCGCGGACGATGCCGCCGCGAAGGCCAAGGAGGCCGGGGGATCCGCCGTGATGGAGCCCTTCGACGTGATGGACGCCGGTCGCATGGCCGTGCTCATGGACCCTGAGGGCGCAGTGTTCTGCGCCTGGCAGGCGAAGGAGCACAAGGGCGCAAGGATCGTCAACGAGCACGGCTCACTCAACTTCAACGGACTGAACACACGCGATCCCGAGAGCGCCAAGTCGTTCTACGGCTCGGTGTTCGGGTGGAGGACCCTGGACCTCGGGGGCGGCGCCGAGATGTGGACGATGCCCGGTTACGGCGACCACCTCGAGCAGAGCAACCCGGGGCTTCGCAAGCAGGTCGCGGAGGTCGGCGGCCCGCCCGGCTTCGAGGACGTGGTC
>DASQCL010000215.1:0-10385 GCA_035634715.1 Solirubrobacterales bacterium | reverse complement strand
CTGCGTGAGGCGACCGCGCCCGCCTTGCGCGCCACCGAAGCGCCGGCGTGGCGGCCCACTGTTTCGTATGGGATCCCAAGGCGGTCGAGCACGCCCAGGGTCTGCCCGTACTCCCGAGCCGTCACCCGGACGTGATGCCCGCGCGCCTGGAGCCGCTCGATGATCGGCCGCAGGACGAGCGGGTGCGCCGCGGCGGTGCAGTCAACCCAAACCTTCATACCGGGGCCTCCGGCTGGCTGTACGTGTGCCAATAGAGGACCGGGCCCTCGCCGAATGCTCCGCTCGCGTTCAGGCCCAGGAGCGCCGCGACCGCCTTCGCCGTGTAGACCGGGTCGAGCGTCACTCGCTCGCGCTCGACGAGCTCCATCGCCTGCTCCGACTCCGAGGTCGAACGGCCGTAGCCTGGGCCGAGCCAGCCCCGCTCGAGCCTCAGCGTGCCGGCTTCCAGGGCCGCGGGCGCGGCGGCGCCGTGCTCGGCGAGGAGGCGGAGCGTCCGCCGGGCCAGGCGCGCGACGCTGCGGGCCTCGAGCCGGATCGCGTCGCTCACGACGACGCAGAGCAGGCGCGACCTCAGCCCGCTGAGGCGGATGCCTGCGAGGAGGCCCGCGGCGGTGCCGCCACTCCCCAGGGCCACGACGATGTGGGACGGCTCCGGCAGCTCGCCCGCGATGACCTGGTCGCGGAGCTCCAGGGCCGCGCGAACGTAGCCGACGCAACCGAGTGGCGTCGATCCTCCGGGGGGCACGAGGTACGGCGTCCGCAGCCCGGGACCGGCCTTCGCGACAGTCAGCCACGCGGCGAGCAGAAACGAGGTGTAGAAGCCCGGCGCGATGTGGATCTCCGCGCCTGAGGCGCGCAGTCGCGCGAGCTGCGCGCGGACGTGATCGGTCTCCGGCTGCGGTGCCAGGACGAGCACCGTCCGCATGCCGAGCCGGCGCGCGAAGACGGCCGTCGCCAGGCCGTGGTTGGTCCCGGTCGCGCCTCCGGTCAGGATCGTGCTCTTGCCGCGGCGCCGCGCGTCGGCCAGAAGCCATTCGAGCTTGCGCGCCTTGTTGCCCCCGACGCGGGTGTACGCGCCGTCGTCCTTGATCCAGACCGGAGCCTCGCCACGGTTCTTCCCCAGTCCGGTGAGCTCACGGACCGGAGTCGGTCCGTGCCCGAGGGGCACTCGGTCGAGGTCGGTCTGGAGGGGCATGGCGCCCGCTATGCGCACGTCGGGCTGTCGGCGGTGGAAAGGGGCTTCGCCCCCTGCGGCGTCAGGTCAAAGCCCACCGGGTTCGCGGCCGAGGGAATCGACACCTGCTTGCCGTTCAGCTCGACCTGGATCTCGCCGTTCCCGAGTGTGAGCTGCATGTCTTTGGCCTTGAAGGGGCCGCGGCTGTCGCCCGTTGTCAGCGTCTCGCCGTTGACGAGCGCCTTCCCGGACTGGTCGACGAGGCACACCCACACCGTCCCGGTCGGGGTCAGCGACACAGTCGCCTCGGACGGGGTGGTCGTCGTGGTCGAGCTCTGAGCCGAGCCCTGCTTGTCGCCGCCGCGGTGGTGTTGGTGGAGATTGTTCTTCGGGCTCTGACTCGAACCGCCGGTGATCCCGAGGACGATGAAGAGAGCCGCAAGGGCAGCCGCCACGAAGATCGCGCCCCAGCCGATGCGGCGCATGGTCGGGTTGCCACCGTCCATCGTGCGTGGTGGCTCGAATGGCGCGTCCATCGAGCGCTCCGCCTGTGCCGGAACCTCCTGGCGGTCGTACTCGTCCACGAGCGCCGCGCCGTCGAGGCCGAGGAAGTCGGCGTAGGTGTGGAGGAAGCCGCGGACGTAGGCGTCGCCGGGAAGGACGTCCCACTCCTCGTTCTCGAGCGCGTCGAGGTACCGGATCCTGATCCGGATCGTCCGCTCGGCATCGTCGAGCTGGATGCCGGCCGCGGTGCGGGCCTCCCGCAGGGTCTCCCCGATCCCGGGCATGACCATATTGTCGCGTTAAGCGACTAGACCGGCGTCGCGGAGAGCTGCGGGTAGAGCGGGTACTCGTCCATCAACGCGCTGCTGCGCTCGGAGAGCGAGTCCTTCTCGGCGTCGAAACGGTCCGAGAGAGCGATGCTGATGACCCGAGCGATCTCCCGCAGATCGTCCTCCGTGAGGCCGCGCGTGGTGAGCGCCGGCGTGCCGATGCGCAGGCCCGACGGGTTCATCGGCGGGCGCTCGTCGAATGGGATCGCGTTGCGGTTCACCGTGATGCCGACCTCCTCGAGACGGTTCTCGGCCGTCTTGCCGTCGAGCCCGGTCGGGCCGAGATCGACCAGCACGAGGTGGACGTCCGTCCCGCCCGTGAGAACGTCGATGCCACCCGCGATCAGCTCGTCCGCGAATGCCCTGGCGTTGGCCACGGTCTGGCGCTGGCGGGCCTTGAAGGGCTCGGACTGCGCGATCCCGAGGGCGACGGCCTTGGCCGCGATGATGTGCATCAAGGGGCCGCCCTGGGTCCCGGGGAACACGGAGCGGTCGATGTCCTTGGCCAGCTCCTCATTGCAGAGGATCATGCCGCTGCGCGGGCCGCCGAGGGTCTTGTGGATCGTGGTCGTGGTGATGTCCGCATACGGAATCGGGCTCGGGTGCTCGCCGGCCGCGACCAGCCCGGCGAAGTGAGCCATGTCGACCATAAGCCTGGCGCCGACGGAATCGGCGATCTCGCGGAACGCCGCGAAATCAAGATGCCGGGGGTAGGCTGACCAGCCGGCGACGATCACCTTGGGCCGGTGCTCGTGGGCCAGCCGCTCGACCTCCTCCATGTCGCAGAGGTAGTCCTCGCGACGCACGTGATAGGCGACGACGTTGTAGAGCTTGCCCGACTGGTTGAGCTTCATCCCGTGGGTCAGGTGCCCGCCGTGATCGAGGGCCATGCCCATGATCGTGTCGCCCGGCTCCAGGATCGCCATGTAGGCGGCGTTGTTGGCCTGGGCGCCGGCGTGAGGCTGGACGTTGGCGTGCTCGGCCCCGAACAGCTCGAGGGCGCGGTCGATCGCGAGCTGCTCGGCCACGTCGACCTCCTCGCAGCCGCCGTAGTAACGCCGCCCGGGATAGCCCTCCGCGTACTTGTTGGTCAGAACCGATCCCGCTGCGTCCAGCACGGCCTGCGGAACGAAGTTCTCCGACGCGATCATCTCCAGCGTGTTCTGTTGGCGATGTAGCTCCCGCCGCAACACCTCGGCGATCGCGGGGTCGACCTCTGCGAGGGGCGCGGTCTGGAAGTCGTCGGGTAGGTCGGGCATCGATCCCGACGATAGCAACGGCTCTGGCGGCCATACTCCGGCCATACTTCGGAGGGATGAACGAGACCAACGCGGATCTGGTGCGCGAGCGATTCGCGCCCATGCGGGAGGGGGACGTGGAGGCGCTCCTGACGCTCATCCATCCGGATTTCGAGGTCACGACGCCCCCGGGGCTGGCGGCGGAACCGGACACCTATCGCGGGCCCGAGGGAATCCGCCGGTACTTCGACTCCTTCTACGAGATCATGGACCGCGTGAGCTTCGAGCCCCACGATTTCATTGGCGTCGGGGAGCGCGTCGTGGTGCCGGTGACCCTCCGGGCCAGAGGACGGACCACCGGCATCGAGACGACCCAGAAGCTGGTCCAGGTCTGGGAGCTCAGGGACGAGAAGGCGTACCGCATCGAGGTCTATGCCACGCTCGAGGAAGCGATGGAAGCGGCCCGGTCAGCCGAGAGCTAGGCGGTCGGCGAGCTCTTCTCGGCTCAGGGCCCCCTCGCGCAGCACCGCCCACGTGCCCCCGTCATCCAGGGCCGTGAGATCCACCACGGTCGACGGCGCGCCGACCAGCTCGCCGCCGTCGATCGCCAGGTCGACGTCCGCGAGGAGCCGCTCATCGATGTCCTCGAAGCGGCTCGGCGCCCGCTCGCCGCTGCGATTGGCGCTGGTCTGGAAGAGCGCGCAGCGAGCTCCGGCGAGCGGGCCTTCGATCAGCCGCAGGCCGAGGCGCTCCGGGTCCTCCCGGCAGGCGAGCGGGTAGCGGTGCTCGGGGTTGGCCACGACCGCCGTCACCGGGCCCGGTAGCAGCGCGCCGAGCGCCTCACGGGTGCGAGGGCCAAGCGCCGACAGGATCTCCCTCATCGCCAGCGGGGCGAAGAACATCACCGCCGAGGGCTTGCCGTCGTCCCGGCCCTTGAGGGCGTGAATGCGCTCGACGGCATCCCGGCGCAGCGGGTCGCAGGCGAGGCCGTACAGAGTGTCGGCCGGGAACGCGGCCACCCCGCCGTCGCCGATGCAGCGCTCGAGCGCCCTCCTGGCCGCCTGCCCGCCATCGCGGGCGACGGAGACGACCATCAGGCCGCCATGCGACCGAGCACAACGCGGGGAATGCCCGCCAGGTCCTGGCGTCCCTCCACCTGCCCGAACCCGAGGTCGAGGAGGAGCTCGGCGGCCGCGCCGGCCTGGCCGGCGCCGACCTCGAGCGCAACGGCGCCCGCGTCGGTCAGGGCGGCGCTCGAAGCTGCGGCGACCGTGGCAATGGTCTCGAGGCCGTCCTCGCCCGCCACCACGGCCTGTCGCGGCTCGTACTCGGTGATCTCGGGCTCCAGCGCGACCATGTCGCTCTCGCGCACGTAGGGCAGGTTGGCGACGACGAGGTCGAACCGCCTGCCCGGAGGCACCGTGCCTCGCTCGAAGGCGACCCGCTCGGCGAGCCCGAGGCGCTCGGCGTTCTCGCGGGCGAGCGCCAGGGCGTCCTCCGAGGTGTCGGTGGCAGTCACGTCGGCCTCAGGGAGCTCGTCGGCGACCGCCAGCGCGACGGCTCCCGACCCGGTGCCGACGTCGAGCACCGAACCCGGCTCGAGCTCGACCGCGATCTCGACGAGGAGCTCAGTCTCCGGCCGGGGGATCAGGGCGCGGGAGTCGACCCAGAGGTCCAGGTGGCGAAATCCCTTTCGGCCCAGGATGTAGGCCACCGGCTCGCGGCGGACCCTGCGCCGGACCATGGCGCCGAACCGGCGCGCGGCGCCCGAGTCCACTGACGCGTCCGGCTCGGCCGCGAGCCGCGCTCGATCGAAGCCCGTCGCCTCGGCGAGCAGGACCTCCGCGTCGAGGCGCGGCGTGTCGACGCCGGCGGCCTCGAAGGCGTCGCTCGCCGCCTCGAGGGCCTCACGTACACGGCCGGCCACGGCGGCGGGCATCAGGACGCCGCCTCGGCGGTCTGCGCCTCCAGGCGCTGCCGCTTCTCCTCCCCCGCGAGCGCGTCCGTGAACTCGCGCAGGTTGCCGGCAAGCACCTCGTCCAGGTTGTTCACGGTCACCTTGATCCGGTGGTCGGTGACCCGGTCCTGCGGGAAGTTGTAGGTGCGGATCTTCTCGGAGCGCTCGCCGGACCCCACCTGGGAGCGCCGCTCCAAGGCGATCTCCGCCTGCTGCGCCGCCAGCTTCTGCTCGTAGAGCCGCGCACGAAGGACCCGCATCGCCTTCTCCCGGTTCTGCAGCTGGGACTTCTCGTCCTGCATCGAGACGACGATCCCCGTCGGGACGTGGGTGATGCGCACCGCCGAGTCGGTCGTGTTGACCGACTGCCCGCCCGGCCCGGACGACCTGTACACATCGATCTGGAGGTCGGAGGGCTCGATCTCGACCTCCACGTCCTCGGCCTCCGGCAGCACCGCCACCGTCGCCGTGGACGTGTGGATCCGCCCCTGCGACTCGGTCCTCGGCACCCGTTGCACGCGGTGCGTCCCGCCCTCGTACTTGAAGATCGAATAGGCCCCCTCGCCCTTGATGGCGAACGTGACCTCCTTGAACCCGCCGACCTCGGCCGGCGAGGAGGACAGGACCTCGGTGCTGAAGCCCCGCAGCTCGGCGTAGCGCGTGAGCATCTTGAACAGGTCGCCGGCGAACAGAGCAGCCTCGTCCCCGCCGGTGCCGGCGCGGATCTCGATCAGGACGTTCTTCTCGTCGTTGGGGTCGCGCTCGACCATCGCCAGGCGAATCTCCTCCGCGAGCCGCTCGAGCTGGTCCGGCGCCTCCGACACGAGCTTGCGGAGCTCGGGGTCGTCCCCGTCCTCGTCCAGGAGCTCGCGGGCGCCCTCGAGGTCGTCACGAAGGCGCGTGTACTGCTCGGCCAGCTCGTGGGCGGCCTGGAGCTCGCGGTACTCGCGGCCGACCTCCGCGTAGCGCTCGCGGTCGGAGATCACCTCGGGGTCGGACATCTGGCGCTCGAGCTCCGCGAACCGGTTCTCGATCTGTTCGACGAGCTGGTCAAGCATGGGTGCGTGGGGCCGGCGCCGTACGGCGCCGGCAGTGGCAGGTGCGGTTCATTTATTCAGTGTGACGCGGGCCGCTGCAACGCGGCGACCAGGGGGCTAGGCGACGATCTCGATGTCGCTCTCGAGCGCGGCCTGCTCCGGGTTCTCCACCGCGAGCACCGCCTCCAGGGACGCGATCGCGACGGCGAGCTGGTCGCGGTCGGGCTCACGCGTCGTGAGGTTCTGAAGCAACAGGCCGGGATACATGATCGCCCGCACCCAGCGCTTGCGGCGGTTGCGGCCCGCCCACTTGATGATCTCGTAGGAGATCCCGGCGATCAGGGGGATGCCGAGGATCCGCGACGCGAGCAGCCAGTACCAGGCCGGAAGGCCGAGCGGGGCGAAGACGAAGATCGCGACGATCATGACGACGAGCAGGAAGCTGGTGCCGCAGCGCGGATGAAGCCGCGAGTAGCGCTCGGCGCGCTCGGGAGTGAGGCGGTCGCCGGCCTCGAAGCAGGAGATCGTCTTGTGCTCCGCGCCGTGGTACTCGAAGACCCGTCGCAGGTCGTTGAGGCGGCTGATCAGGGCCAGGTAGCCGATGAAGATGGCGGTGCGGAGGCATCCCTCGACGAGCCAGAACAGCACCGACGAGCCCAGCTGGTCCTTGATCAGGCTGGTCGCGCCCACGGGCACCACGAAGAAGAGGCCGATCGCCAGGATCAGCGACAGCGCGATCGTCGCGCCCCAGGTGAAGCCGCCGATCTGCGGTGGCTCCTCCTCGCCCTCCTCGGGCTCGATCTGGGCGTTGGCCGAGATGGCCAGCGCGCGGAAGCCGATCTTCAGCGACTCCGCAAGCGCCACGACCCCCCGGATCACCGGCCAGCGGAACACCCGGTGTCGCTTCGCCCAGGCGACGAGCGGCTCCGAGCTCACCTGGACCTCGCCATCGGGCTTGCGGACGGCCACCGCCCAGGTGGAGACGCCGCGCATCATCACGCCCTCCAGGACCGCCTGGCCTCCCACGGGAGCGTCGCGGTTGGCGACCGGCAGCCCGTCGGGCATCCGCTGCTCGGCGAGCTGCGGGCGGCCGTTCAGCTCCGGCGAGCCCTCGGTGGGCACTTCGAGGTCCTGCACGCCCTCCCCTGCCACGGGCGTGCCTTACCTAACGACGGCTGCGGGCGGCGCGGCGATTGAACCGCTCGACCCGGCCGCCGGTGTCCACGAGCTTCTGCTTGCCGGTGTAGAAGGGGTGGCACGCAGAGCAGATCTCCACGTGAAGCTCCGGCTCCGTGGAGCGCGTATAGAACTCGTTGCCGCACGAGCAGCGCACATGCGCGAGCGTGTAGTCGGGGTGGATCTCAGCCTTCATCTCAATCGATTCTAGCGGCGCCGGTCAGCCCGCTCGAAGGCCGTCCAGCGTCCCGCGGAGCACGCGGCCCATCTCGTCGCGCGCCGCGTCGGCGTCGTCCGCTCCCGCGACGTAGAGGCCTGCCTCGGTCAGCATCCCCAGCATCGCGTGCGCGAGCGGGTCGATCGGCTGCGGCTCGGCGATGCCGGCGTCGATCAGGTTCTGGAGCCCGGCCTGGATCAGACCGAGGCTGTAGCGCGACTCGATCTCCCGCCAGGTCGTCCAGCCGAGGACGGACGGCGCGTCCAGGAGTGCGATCTGGCGGACCTCCGGCTCGCGGCAGACATCGAGGAAGAGCTCGAGCCCGGCGACCAGGGCCTCCCAGGGATCCGGCACGGCGAGTGCCTCGGTGGCGAAGCGCTCGGAGAGCTCGGCCTCGATCTGCTCGAACACGGCCGCAAACAGCCCGGCCTTGCCGTCGAAGTGGTGATACAGGGCACCGCGGGTCACCCCCGCCGCCCGCACGATCTCCTCGGTGCCCACGCCGGAGTAACCGCGCTCCGCGAAGAGCCGTCGGGCCGTCGAGATCAGCGCGGCCTGCGTCGCCTCGGACCGCTCGGCCTGCGTTCTTCGCGTGCTCTCCACTTCCATACAGTCTGTATGCTACTTGCGTACCGACTGTACGTAACCTAGTTTTCGAGGAGGACGCCATGCCCGCACCCCCAGCTGCACCCGAGAGGGTCGATCTCGACGCGGGGACCATCCACTACCGCGACTCCGGATCGGGCCCAACCATCGTCTTCGCCCACGGCCTGCTGGTGGACGGAAGCCTGTGGCGGAAGGTGACGCCACTCCTCGACGGCGAGTTCCGCTGCGTCGTCCCGGACCTGCCGCTCGGCTCCCACCGCGAGGCGATGAGGGACGGCGCGGACCTCACCCCTCCCGGCGTGGCGAGGATCCTTGCCGACTTCATGGGTGCGCTCGAGCTCGACGACGTGACGCTGGTCGGCAACGACACCGGCGGCGCGATCTGCCAGCTGGTGGCGGCGAACCATCCGGAACGGCTCGGCAGGTTGGTCCTGACTCCATGCGACGCGTACGAGAACTTCCTGCCGCCGTTCTTCCGGCCCATGCAGTACGCGGCAAAGGTCCCCGGCCTCTTGACCGCCCTCGTCCAGCCCGTCCGCCTCCGCGCAGTGCAGAAAGGACCGCTGGCCTACGGGATGCTGATCTCGCCGGAGAACATCGACCCGGACGTGCTCGACTCCTGGGTCCGCCCCTACCTGAGCGACGGTGGCGTGCGCCGCGACGCGATCGGGTTCCTGCGGTCGATCACCAACCGGTACACGATCGAGGCGGCCGAGACGCTGCGGAGCTTCGATCGCCCAACCCTGATCGCGTGGGCACCCGAGGACCGCTTCTTCAAGCTTCGCTTCGCGGAGCGGCTCGCGGAGGAGATCCCGAACGCGCGCCTCGTGCGGATCGAGGACTCCCGCACCTTCGTCTCGGAGGACCAGCCGGAGCGCCTGGCCGAGGAGATCGCCTCGTTCGTGCGCGAAACGGCGCCGGCGCCTGCGACGGGATGAGCGAGGCCGACCTCGGCGTGCGCTCGGCCGGGGCCGCGGACGCAGAGGTGATCGGCAGGCTCCTCCACGACTTCAACACGGAGTACGACGAGATCACGCCGGGCCCGGAGGCCGTCGCCAACCGCGTGCGCGAGCTCCTGGCGGGCGAGGACTTCGCCGTCCTCCTTGGTGGCAGCGAGCCGCGCGGGCTCGTGGTGCTCCGCTTTCGGCCCTCGATCTGGACCCCTGGGCTCGAGTGCTACGTCGCCGAGCTCTACGTGCAGCCGGAGCATCGGAGGCAGGGGCTGGGCCTGGCGCTCATGAATGCGGCCCTGACGGCGGCCCGCGCCCAGGGAGCCGACTACGTCGAGGTGGCGACCAGCGAGGACGACACCGGGGCGCGCGCCCTTTACGAGCGTCTCGGGTTCGTCAATCGCGAGCGCGGACCCGACGGGCCCGTGATGCTGGTCTACGAGCGGGAGCTCTAGCCGGCTGGGAGTAGCATCGGTCGGTAGTCGGGGGGCCGAAAGGGTCCCTGATGAAACGACTGCGGCGATCTCATCTGGCGTGGCTCGCAGCCCTCGTGCCGCTCGCGATCGTCCTCGTCGCCATCGCGTTCGGGATCGCGTGGCTCACAGCACCGAGCGTGAGCGGGCTGGGTGCCCGCGTACGCATGCTGGACCGGGCGAACGGCAGCACCCCGGTGAGGCTCGCGGCCGTCGCGCCCGTGATGCGCGAGGCGGTTGTCGCAACCGAGGACGAGCGCTTCTACCGCCACGACGGAATCGATGTCATCGGGATCCTGCGGGCGGTCCCCTACGACGTGAGCCACTTCTCCCTCGCGGAGGGCGCCAGCACGATCACGGAGCAGCTCGCCAAGCTGGTCTACCTCGGCGGCAACGACCACAACCCCTGGGCGAAGCTCCGCGATGCCGCGATCGCCCTGCGCATCGAGGGTGCGTACTCCAAGGACCAGATCCTTCAGGACTACCTGAACACGGTCTACTTCGGCGCCGGCGCATACGGCGTCGAGGCAGCGAGCAGGCGCTACTTCGGAGTCGACGCCTCGAAGCTCGACCTCGCCCAGGCGACGCTGCTCGCGGGCCTCATCCAGGACCCTTCCGCCGACCAGCCGTATGCGGACCCGGCGGACACCAGGCAGCGACAGGCTGACTCGCTCGCCTCGATGGTGCGGGATGGGTACGCCACGGTGCACGACGCAAGGGCCGC
>DASQCL010000214.1:0-2892 GCA_035634715.1 Solirubrobacterales bacterium | reverse complement strand
CCGCTCGCGGCGCTCGAGGAGCGGGCCGACGGGCTCGTGTGCCTGTCCGGATGCGCGCGGGAGGGGGCTCTCGCCGCCCACTTCGAGCGCTCCGGCGGGCGGCCCACGGCTGCCGACGCAGCTGCGGCAATGGCGGTCGGGAGGCGGCTCGTGGCCGCCTTCGGGCGGGAGCGGTTCCGGGTCGAGCTGCAGCGGCCGTTCTGGCGGCACGATCGGTCGCGGAATCGCTGGCTGTCCGCGCTCGCCGAGCGGCTTGGCGTGCCATGCGTTGCCACCGGTGACGTCCACATGCACGACGCATCCCGGGCGGCGCTCCAGGACGTGCTGTGCTCCGTGAGGCTGGGCGGGACGCTCGAGGAGACCGAGCCGCGAAGGCGCGGGAACGGAACCGCGTATCTCGCCTCCCCCGCGGAGATGGCCGCTCGCTTCAGTGAGCATCCGGCCGCCGTGGCCGAGAGCGTCCGGCTCGGGGAGCGACTCGGCTTCGATCTGACCCGGGACCTCGGATACCGGTATCCCGGATCGGAGGACCCCGGCGCCGACCGGTCGCTGGCCGAGATCTGCCGGAACCGGCTCGAGCAACGGTACGGAGGCGAGCCCTCCTACGACGAGGCGGGCCGGCGCCTGGAGGACGAGCTCGAGCTGATCCGCAAGCTCGAGCTGTCGGGGTTCCTGCTCCTCCACTTCGACATCCTCGAGCTGGCACGGGAGGTCGCCGCCGAGGTACGGGGACCGGACTCGGCGCGCTCGCTGCTCCCAGCGGGGCGGGGGCGCGGCTCCAGCGTCAGCTCGCTCGTCTGCTACCTGACCGGCCTCTCACACGTTGACCCGGTACACAACGGGCTGTTCCTCGGGCGCTTCCTCAACGAGGAGATCTCGGAGGCGCCGGACATCGACCTGGACTTCCCCCGGGACATCCGCGAGAAGCTGATCCCGCGGGTGCACGAGCGCTACGGGAGGGATCACTCGGCGCTGGTGGCGGCGTTCGCCTGCTACCGGTCGCGCGGGGCGGTTCGGGACTTCGGGAAGGCGCTGGGGCTGCCTGCGGGCGAGATCGAGCGCGTGGCGAGGACGGTCGAGATGTATGACCGGCCCGAATCCGTTGAGGAGGACATGGCGGCGGCGATCGGCGCTGACAGGGCGAAGTCCGGGCGCTGGCGGGCGCTCGCCCGACTGGCCCACGAGGCATGGGGGCTGCCGCGCCACGCCTCACAGCATCCCGGCGGGATGGTTATCTCCACCCGCCCGCTGATCGACATCTGCCCGGTGCAGCCGGCCGCGATGGAGGACCGCCAGCTGGTCCAGTGGGACAAGGACTCGTGCTCGGACGGCGGCTTCCTCAAGATCGATCTGCTGGGGCTGGGGATGCTCTCGGCGGTGGAGCGGGCGGTGGACGAGATCGCGCGCACCCGGGGCGAGCGGATCGACCTCTCACGGATCCCGATGGACGATCCGGAGACGTTCCGGGCGATCCGTGCTGCCGACACCACCGGCGCCTTCCAGATCGAGAGCCGGGCGCAGATGCAGATGCTGCCGCGCACCCTCCCCGAGAACATCGACGACGTGACCGTGCAGGTGGCGCTGGTGCGCCCGGGGCCGATTCAGGGTGGCGCCGTTCATCCGTACCTGGAGCGGCGCATGCGGTTGCGAAGGGAGCCCGGATACCGCGTCCCCTACGAGCACCCGTCGCTGGAGCCGATCCTCGAGGACACCCTGGGGACGATCGTCTTCCAGGAGCAGGTGATCCAGGTGGCGATGGCGCTTGCCGGGTTCGCCGCTGGCGAGGCCGAGGGGCTGCGCCGGGCGATGAGCAGAAAGCGCTCTGAGCAGGCAATTCTTGCCTACCGGGACAAGTTCATCGACGGCGCCATGGAGCACGGCGCGAGCCGGGAGGTCGGCGAGCGTGTCTTCGAGCAGATCCTCGGGTTCTCGGGGTTCGGGTTCCCCAAGGCTCACGCGGTCGCCTTCGGCCTCCTCGCCTACCAGTCGACCTGGCTGCGTGTGCACTACGGGCCGGAGTTCCTGTGCTCCCTCCTGAACGAGCAGCCGATGGGCTTCTACCCACCGGACGCGCTGGTGCACGAGGCGCAGCGGCGCGGGACTGAGGTGCGCACTCCGGACGTCAACCGGAGCGACGTCGAGTGCACCGTCGAGGGCCAGGCCGTGCGGATCGGGCTGGGCTACATAACCGGGCTGCGGGCCGACGAGGCGGGAGCGCTCGTCGACGAGCGCGGGCGCGGTGGGCGATACGAGAGCCTCGCCGACCTGGCGTCGCGCTCGGGGATGGGCTCCGATGGTCTCGAGCGGCTGGCATGGGCAGGGTCCTGCGAGGCGATCGGCGGCGGCCACGAGCTCCGCCGCCGCCAGGATCTCTGGCAGCTGGGGGTCGCCAGCGGGGCGCAGCGCCCGGCCGCCGGCTCGCCGCTTCAACTCTCCCTCCCACTCTCGATCCCGGCCGCGCCGACGCTGCGCGAGCTGGATTCGTGGGAGCGCCTGCTGGCCGACTACTCGTCGACCGGGATCGCGATCGCCGAGCACCCGATGGCGCTGATCCGGCCGGGGCTCGACGAGGGCCTGGTCACGAGCCGGGATCTGGGGGGGTTGGCCGACGGGGCCTTCGTCCGGGTCCCCGGGATGGTGGTCGCTCGGCAGCGGCCCGCGACGGCAAACGGGGTCGTCTTCATGCTCCTGGAGGACGAGGTCGGCACGGTCAACATCGTGGTGCCGCCTCCCGTGTACGCACGGCATCGCCTGGCGGTGAGGACGTCTTCCTTCGCCCGCGTGGACGGCAAGCTCGAGCGCCGGGACGGGGTGATGAACGTTGTCGCGCGAGCGATCCATCCCCTCGCCACCCCGGACCAGCCGGCCACGAAGGTGCGCCACATCGAGCCG
>DASQCL010000213.1:0-3805 GCA_035634715.1 Solirubrobacterales bacterium | reverse complement strand
CTCGGTGGCGGCCGGAACGCCCAAGACCTCCGACTACCGCAACGTCCCCGTGAGCGTGGACCGGCGCGGGCTCGCCACGGCGATCGTCGGGGGGTTCCTCGCAATCGGGCGCGACAGCGGCGTGCGGGCCGTGATCGACGCCCAGAGCGGCGCCCCGGGCACCGGTTCGCTGGCGGACGACCCTAAGGCCAGCGCGGCGCGCGACGCCCTCCCGGCCGAGCGCCTGGCCGATGCATATCTGTCCCCGGACGGAATCGCAAAGCTCGTCGGCGACCCCCGCGGCCCGCTGGCGACGCTCGATGCCGCGGTCGATCCCACCGCAAGCGACGGGGTGGCGATGGCGCTGGTCGCGGATGACCAGGGGATCAATGTCGATATCCGCTCCGAGCTCAACGAGGCGAGGGCCAAAGCCCAGCCCGGGTTCTTCGCCGCGTTCCCGGAGTTCGAGCCCACGCTGACCGGCTCGCTCCCCGCCGGCTCGCTGGCGTACGCCGGGATCGCCGATCCGGGACACGCGCTGGTCTCACTACTTGCTCAGGCCAGCGCGAACCAGCCGGGCCTGGCCGCGGGCGTCGCGGCGCTCGTACAGCGCGTGAAGCAGCTCGGCAAGGTCGACCTGGAGACTGAGCTGCTTCCGTCGCTGGGCCACGAGGCTGCCTTTGCGCTCCAGCCCGCGGCGTCGGGGAGCGGCATCCCCTACCTGGAGTTCCTCAGCAGCGGCATCGACCCGCAGCGGGCGGACCGAGCGCTCGCGAGCCTCCAGGGCCCGATCGCCGACGCGCTCAACGCCTCGACGGGCCAGGCGCCGAGCTTCAGCGAGAACAAGGTGAACGGCGTGACCGCGCACAGCATGCAGGTTTCCCCGACCGTCAACCTCACCTACGCGATCGCGGACGCGGTCCTCCTGATCGCGACCGATCCCGCCGCCGTGAAGCAGCTGTCCGGCGACGAGCCCACATTGGCGGACGACAGCACGTTCAAGGAGGCGACGGCCGGCCTGCCGAGCTCGGTCTCACTGCTCGCGTACTTGAACTTCAGCGGGCTGATCACGCTGGGCGAGCAGGCCGGCCTCGCGCAGGACCCGGCGTACGAGGCATTCGCCCCCGAGATCCGCAAGCTCCAGGCCCTGGGCCTCGCCGTCCAGGAGAGCCCGACCCAGTTGGCGACCGACGTCAGACTGGTCGTTGGCTCCGAGGCGTCGGCGGCCCCCTCCGGCGACCAGAACCCAACGCCAAAGGACTAGCGATCACTCGGCGGCCCGTCCGCTACCGTTGCGCCACGATCATGGAGAGACTTTCCGAAAACGAGCATCTGTTCACCTCCGAGTCGGTCACCGAGGGGCACCCCGACAAGATCTGCGACCAGATCTCCGACGGGGTCCTCGACGCGGTGATGACGGACGACCCCGCTGGTCGCGTCGCCTGCGAGTGCCTGGTCAACACCGGCCTCGTGGTCGTGTCCGGTGAGATCACCACCCAGACCTACGTCGACATCCCGAAGATCGCGCGCGAGACGATCCGCAAGATCGGCTACGACGACCCGCGCTACGGCTTCGACCATCAGGCCTGTGCCGTCCTCACCGCGATCGACGAGCAGTCGCCCGACATCGCCCAGGGCGTGGATGCGGGGCTCGAGCAGCGCGAGGGTGAGTCTTCGGACGAGCTCGACGCCGCCGGCGCCGGCGACCAGGGAATGATGTTCGGGTACGCGACCCGCGAGACCAAGGCGCTCATGCCGATGCCGATTCAGCTGGCGCATCAGCTCGCGCGCCAGCTCGCCGAGGTTCGCAAGGCGGGCGTCATCGGCTACCTCGGGCCCGACGGCAAGACTCAGGTCACGGTCCGCTACGAGAACGACCGCCCGGTCGAGATCCAGAAGGTCCTGATCTCGACCCAGCATCGCGAGGAGGCGGGCGAGCAGATGATCCGCAACGATCTCTGGGAGCACGTCCTCGAGCCGGTCCTCCACACGGAGTACAAGGAGCTCTTCACCGAGGGAGAGCTGCTCCCGAACTTCCTCGTCAACCCGACCGGCAAGTTCGTCATCGGCGGGCCGGTCGGCGACGCCGGGCTCACGGGCCGCAAGATCATCGTCGACACCTACGGCGGCGCCGCGCGCCACGGCGGCGGCGCGTTCTCAGGCAAGGACCCGTCGAAGGTCGACCGCTCGGCGGCCTACGCCGCCCGCCACGTGGCCAAGAACGTTGTCGCGGCCAGCCTCGCGGACCGCTGCGAGATCCAGGTCGCCTACGCGATCGGCGTTGCGCACCCCGTCTCGCTGATGGCCGAGACATACGGCACCGGCAAGGTCTCCGACTCCGACATCGTCCGGGCGATCAACGAGGTCTTCGACCTCCGCCCGGCCGCCTTCCGGCGCGACCTCGACCTTCACCGGCCGATCTTCCAGAAGACCGCCGCCTACGGCCACTTCGGCCGCGAGGACGCGGACTTCACCTGGGAGCGCACCGACCGGGTGGACGCGCTTCGTTCGGCCGCGGGCCTCGCCTCCTCGGACAACGAGGCGAGCGTGGGCGCGAGCGTCTCGAGCTAGAGCTCCGGGCTCCGGAGACTAGGCCTGCGGGCCCTGGCCCTGAGACTGCGCGGCTGTGGGCTGGTCGCCGAGGCCCGTCGGTGAGATGGCGTGCGTGGCGCGGTCGACCTGCTCGACGACGTCGGGCGGGTTCGCGACACCGATGAAGATGAAGTTGAAGTCGTCGCCCGCGGCCGTGTCGAAGTCCACGTCGCCCACCTGGAGGAGTCGCTCCAGCGGCGACTGGCTGTAGTTCACGTTCTGGACCCGCTCCAGGCGCGTCTCCTGGATGTCGCGCGAGATGATTCCCCGCTGGATGTGGAGGCGGCGGTTGGTGATCGTGTAGTGCGTCGTCACGCGCCTGATGAAGCCGGCGAGGATCACGCCCGCCACACCGACCACGGCGATCAGGATCACGAGCGCCGTGTCGGTGTCCCCGTTGGCGATGTTGGTCACCAGACCGACGAGGAACGCAATCACCAAGACCCCCAGCAGCCCCTTGAGGTAGAAGGCAAGGATCGACCGCCACGAGGGGTGGCCCTGGTACATGACTTGCTCACCGGGTGCGAGGCGCAGTGCCATGGCGGAAATATAGTCGTGGCGGTGCGAGCGTCTCGCCGACCACCGCCGAGTTGACCACTAGCGTGGACACACCAATGCAAAACGGCACATGCCTCTCCCGGCGCCGTAGGGCACCGGCATAACACCTATGGCGATCGCCAAGGTCGAGCCCCTCCTGACTGCCCGCGCGCTTCGCGGCCCGTTCGACTACGCGCTCCCCGAGCGGCTGGCCGGCGTGGGGGTGGGGTCGGTGCTCGTCGTGCCCTTCGGGCGCCAGCGCGTCGTCGGAGTCGTCGTGGAGGTGGCCGAGTCGAGCGAGCTGCCCCCCGAGCGCCTGGCCGAGCCGCTCGAGGCGCTGGAGGCCGGGGCGACACCCGAGCTCGTGCGGCTCGGCCTGTGGGTAGCTCGCGAGTACTGCTCCACTCCCGCCCGCGGGCTCGAGCTGGTGCTCCCCCCGGGCGTGGGTCGGGCCGGGCGCGGCGCCGCGGCCCGCACCGAGGTCCTGGCAAAGCTGACTCCTGCGGGCCGCGGCGCCCTGGAGGACGGCACGCGGCTCGGGCCGATCCAGCGCGCCGTGATCACTGCGCTCGCGGGCGTCGAGGGCGAGCTCGCTGCCGGTGGGCTCCAGGCCGCCGGTGCCGATCTCGCCGCTCTTCGGAGGATGGAGGCGCGTGGGATGGTGGAGCTTCGGACGACGCAGCGCGCGCGGCGTCCC
>DASQCL010000212.1:0-2027 GCA_035634715.1 Solirubrobacterales bacterium | reverse complement strand
CGGACTACCCAGTGCACCTCGATGTCGAGCGTCAGGAGGAGTACAGCCGCTTCATGCCGCTGATCAAGTGGCTGCTCGCCATCCCGCACTACATCGCGCTGCTCGTGCTCGGGATCGGGGCGGTGATCGTCGCCATCATCTCCTTCTTCGCGGTGCTCTTCACGGGCCGCTACCCGGAGGGGATGTTCAACTACATGGTCGGTGTCCACCGCTGGGGGGTGAGGGTCGGCGCGTACGTGTTGCTCATGGTTGACCCCTATCCGCCGTTCACGCTCGACGACGACCCGTCCTACCCGGCGAGCTTCGACATCGACTATCCGGAGCACGTGGAGCGCTGGCGGCCCCTGCTCACCTGGCTGCTGGTGATCCCGTTCGCGATCGTGGCGTACTTCGTGATCCTCCTGGCGGAGATCATGAGCTTCTTCGCCTTCTTCACGATCCTGTTCACCAGGCAATTCCCGGAGGGCTTGTTCAACATCGCCCGGATCGGGTTGCGGTGGCAGGCGAGAAGCAACGCCTACACCTACTGGCTGGTCACCAGGTACCCGCCGTTCGTCTGGGACTGAGCGGCTGACTCAAGCTGAACGCGGTGGCGGGCCCTCCGGGGCCCGTCTCGCGTTTGGCGGCGCTATTCGCCCAGGACCTTGATGACCAGCCGCTTCGGGCGGCGGCCGTCGAACTCGGTGTAGAAGACCTGCTGCCAGGGGCCGAGGTCGAGGCGCCCGTCGGTGACGGGCACGATCACCTGGTGGTGGACCAGGAGGTTCTTGAGGTGGGCGTCGCCGTTGTCCTCGCCACCGGCGTGGTGCCGGTAGTCGCCGGGGTCCGGGGACAGGTCGCGAGCCACGTCGTTGGCGGGCTCCTTCCAGCTGGGCGGCGCCAGCTTGTCGAGCCACTCGAGCGTGTCGGCCTGGAGGCCCGGCTCGTCGTCATTCACCCACACCCCGGCGGTGATGTGCATCGCGGAGACGAGGACCATCCCCTCGGCGATACCCGCCTCGTCGACGGCCGCCTGGACGTCCTCGGTGATCCGGACGAATTCCCGGCGTTCCGCGGTCTCGAAGGTCCTGTAGACGGTGTGGGACTTCACGCGCCCGGAGGCGCGGCGTCGCCGAAGCGGTTGGTCTCGCCCTCGGGCAGGCGGCCGTCGCGGCCCACGTAGCCGTCTTTGGCGCCGACGATGATGTAGATCGCGTCGTCGGAGCCCACGTTCTTGACCTTCCGCACCGTCGCGGGGTCGACTCTGGCCACACCGCCCGGCTCGAGGACGTGCTTTGCGCCGTCGCCGAACTCGACCTCGATCGTCCCGCGGTGACAGAAGTAGAGCTCCTCCTGCTCGTCGTGGAAGTGGCGCCCGGTCTCGTATCCGGGCGGCAGGGCGATCGCGTTCACGCCGAAAGCGGTGACGTCGAGCGAGCGGCGGATCTTGCGGAACCCGTACTGCTCGCCCATCTGGTCGATGTTCCCGACCGCGTATCCGGCGCCCTGGAGGATCTCGTCAGCCATCGGACCGGATGCTATTTGGCCCAGGCCGAGCCGGCGTTCCGGCGGAGCTATGCTTCCGCGCCGCCGTTCTTCCTATCCTGATCCTTCGTATGGCCGACGCCCCGGACATCTTCACCAAGCAGTACATCCTCACCGCGGGGCCGACGCCCCTGCCGCCGGCCGTCTCGCAGGTGATGGCGGAGCCGATCCTCTACCACCGGGCGCCGGCGTTCGTTGAGATCTACGCGCGGGTGCTCGAGCGGCTGCCAAGGGTCTTCCAGACGGAGAACGAGGTTCTCTGCTTCGCCGCTACCGGGACAGGGGCCATGGAGTCGGCCGTCTCGAACCTGGTCCGCGCCGGCGAGCCCGCGGTCGTGGCCTCGTGCGGCAAGTTCGGCGAGCGCTGGGCCGAGCTCTGCGACGCCTACGGCGCCGACACCAAGCACATCGAGTTCGAGTGGGGCACGAAGGTCGATCCTGAGCGGCTCGACCAGGTCCTCGGCGAGCTGGATCGTCCCGCGCGGGCCGTCTACGTCACGCAG
>DASQCL010000211.1:0-7192 GCA_035634715.1 Solirubrobacterales bacterium | reverse complement strand
GACCACGTTCGCGGGCAGTGCCTGGTGCTCCCGGGCGCGGTTCGCCGCCTGGGCCGCCACGCGCGCGCGGGTGACCGCGCCGTCGAGGTCGCCTGCGGAGCCCGGCGCCGAGATGACCAGGCGCTCCAGGGCGGGGGGCGGGGGATCGTCCGGGTCGCGCGACTTGAAGCGGTCGAACCTGAAGGAGGAGAGGATCGTCCCCTCGACGAGCCCGGCGGCCAGGGTCGCGGGCGTCACGCCGGCACCGCCGGATTCCGGCAGCGACCAGGCGATCGTCGTGGCCTCGTAGCGGGCGGCCTGCGCGACCGCGACGGCGCCGCAGATTCTCAGGCGCTCGGGGTCGAGCTCATCGCGCTTGCCGAGCCCCACCACCAGGAGGCGACGGCCGGCGTCGGGGCGCAGCAGCGTGTGCTTGCGAAAGCCGCCGCGTGTGTCGCCCGCGCCCGGGAGTTCGCGGTACGCGTCGTCCAGCTCCTCGCCCTGGGCGAGTCCCGTTACGTGCAGGTCCGCGTCGACTGCCTCGAGCGGCCCTGCGGTGACCTCGGTCCGCACGGGCGGCGAGTCTATTGACGCGGCATCACTAGCATCTTCAGGAAGGTCAAGCTCGCGGCCCATCGGCCGGCCGCCCGTCCACGAAAGGCTCAGATGTCCCAGACGGTGATCCTCGGAACCGCCCGCACCCCCTTCGGCAAGATGGGTGGGGGCCTCTCATCCCTCGACGCAACGGACCTCGGCGGCAAGGCGATCACATCGGCGCTCGAGCGCTCCGAGGTCGATCCTGAGCAGGTCCAGGCGGTCGTCTACGGACAGGTGCTGCAGGCCGGCCAGGGCCAAATTCCGTCGCGCCAGGCGCAGATCAAGGCCGGGATCCCGCGCGAGGTGCCGTCGGAGACCATCAACAAGGTCTGCGCCTCCGGCATGCGCGCCATCGGCCTCGCTGACCAGGCGATCCGCGCGGGGGACGTCGAAGTCGCAGTCACCGGCGGCATGGAGTCCATGAGCCAGGCGCCCTACCTGCTGCCCGGTGCGCGGTTCGGCTTCCGAATGGGCGACGTCCAGGCGATCGACTCGATGACCCACGACGGGCTCACCAACCCCTTCACGCACAAGCAGATGATCAACGAGGCCTCCGAGGTCTCGAACGAGCTCGAGATCACCCGCGCCGACATGGACCGCTTCGCCGCGCGATCCCACCAGCTGGCCGCCAAGGCCACCGATGAGGGCCTGCTGGCCGAGGAGATCGTGAGCGTGACCGTCAAGAAGAAGAAGGACGAGGTCGAGGTCGCCGCCGACGAGGCAATTCGTCCCGACACCACCGTCGAGGTGCTGGCGAAGCTCCGCCCCGTCGGCGGAGACGACGCGACGCACACGGCCGGCAACGCGCCGGGCGTCAACGACGGCGCCGGCGCGGTCGTTGTCGCGTCGGACGAGTGGGCCTCCAAGGAGGGCCGCACGCCGATCGCCCGCGTCCTCTCGTACGGCACGGTCGCCGACGACTTCGCGTACCTGGCCCGCACCCCGGCCAAGGCGGCCCAGCAGGCGCTCGACAAGATCGGCAAGTCGGCCGACGACGTCGACCTCTGGGAGATCAACGAGGCCTTCGCCTCGGTGGCGATCAACTCGATGCGGATGCTCGGAATCGACGAGGACAAGGTCAACGTCAACGGCGGCGCGATCGCGCTGGGCCACCCGATCGGCGCCTCGGGCGCCCGCATCGTCGGCGCCCTGGTGCACGAGCTGCGCCGGCGCGGCGGCGGCCTCGGCTGCGCCGCGATCTGTTCGGGCGGCGGCCAGGGCGACGCGATAATCGTTGAGGTCAACGGCGCCTAGGCGCGGGATGGGTTTTCGAATCCGTTCGTGATTCGCCACCCCTGAGCGGGTTGTGACTTGCTCTCGGTGCCGGCCGTTGAGAGAATTCCGCGTCCCTTGGGCGAGGATTCGAAGCTCAGCAGACGCGCTCTCATCGGCTCAGCGGCAGCGGGTGCCGCGGGGGCTGCGCTCGCCCGTGCTCCCGGCGTCATGGCCGCGGAGCGCGGGAGCGCGCGCCGATCGGTCGACGTCGCGATCGTCGGCGCTGGGTTCGCCGGGCTGACTGCCGCGGTCGAGCTTCGCGGCCACGGCAAGTCGGTAGCCGTGCTCGAGGCCCGCAATCGCGTCGGGGGGCGCGCCCACAACCATCACATCGGCGGGGGCGAGATCTCGGAGGCGGGCGCGACATTCGTCGGGCCCACGCAGGGCCACATCATCCGGCTCGCGGAGCGCTTCAAGGTCGGCAGGTTCCCGACCTACGACACGGGCGACAACGTCTATTACAGGGACGGGATCCGTCTGACGTACAGCGACCGGAGCCCGACCGGGATCGTTCCGCCGGATCCCACGATCGCGGCGGATGCGGCGGAGGTAGTCACCCTCTTGGACCAGCTCTCGACCGAGGTTCCGGTCGATGCGCCCTGGCAGGCGTCCCGAGCCGACGAGTGGGACGGGCAGACCCTCGAGTCGTGGGCGGAGACGCACTCAAGCTACAGCGTGAACGAGAGCTTCCGGCGCCTCGTCGCCGTCGCGACGCGCCCGATCTTCGGCGCCGAGCCGCGGGAGATCTCGTTCCTGTTCACGCTCTTCTACATCGCCGCCTCCGGCGACGAGCAGCATGCTGGGACCTTCGAGCGGAACTTCAGCACCCGCGCCGGGGCGCAGATGTGGCGGTTCTACGGCGGGACCGAGCTCCTCGCGCAGAAGATGGCGGAAAGCCTCGGCGACCGCGTCGTGTTGCGCTCGCCGGTGACGGGGATCGTCCAGGGCGACGGCCGCGTGACGGTGCACTCCGAGCGCCTCGAGGTGAGCGCGAGGAGGGTGATCGTCGCGGTTCCACCCACCCTCGCCGGCCGCATCCACTACCAGCCCGGAATGCCGCCCGCCCGCGACCAGCTGACCCAGCGCCTGCCGCAGGGGACGCTGATGAAGGTCGCGGTCGTCTACGACAAGCCGTTCTGGCGCGACGCGGGCCTGAATGGAACCGCGCTGTCTCTGAACGGCCCGGTCAATGCGACCTTCGACGACTCGCCGCCCGACGGCAGTCCCGGGGTCGTCTTCGGCTTCGTTGGCGGCGACGAGGCGCGCCAGTTCATGGGGATGACGGGTTCGCAGCGCCGCGCCGCCGTGCTGGGCAACTTCACGCACTACTTCGGCCCGAAGGCCAGGCAAGCGCGTGAGTACCTCGAGGCCAACTGGACCCGCGAGGTTTGGACGCGCGGCTGTCCGGTCGCCGTCCCGGGTCCTGGGATCCTCGTCGCCTACGGCAACCTCCTCCGGAAGCCGGTGGGCCTCATCCACTGGGCCGGCACCGAGACGTCGACGTACTGGAACGGCTACATGGACGGCGCGGTGCGATCGGGGGAGCGCGCTGCGAAGGAGATTCTGAACGAGTTGTGAGCCCCGGCGCCGCGTTGTGCGGCGCGCTGGAGGTCGCCCGGACAGCTAGCCTCAGTGCCGCATGGCACAGGGCGCAGCGTTCTTCGATCTCGATCGCACGCTCATGGCGGGCTCGAGCGGCATGCACTTCGCCCGGGCGGCGTACGGGAGCGGGCTGGTGCGGCGGCGCCAGCTGATGAGGTGGGGCCTCGAGCACGTGCACTTCCGCCTGCGGGGATCGACCGACGAGCGCACCGCCCAGCTCCTTGCGCAGGTGAAAGAGCTTCTCGGTGGCGTTCCGGCCCGAGACATCGAGCGCCTGGCGCCGGGCCTCCTGGCGGGAGTGCTGCCGCGCATCTACCCCCAGATGCTCGATGAGGTCCGCAGCCACCAGGACGCCGACCGGCCCACCTTCATCATCAGCGCCGCCGGGAACGACCTCGTTGTGGTGCTCGCGCGCGTGCTCGGCATGGAGGGTGGCATCGGCACTCAATACGAGGTGGACGGCTCGGGCCGGCTCACCGGGCGGATCGTCGAGCCCTTCGTCTACGGCGAGGGAAAGGTTGCGGCGATGCGCGGGTTCGCGTCGGAGCACGACATCGACCTCGACGCCTCGTGGGCCTACTCGGACTCGGCCTCCGACCTGCCGATGCTGCGCGAGGTCGGGCATCCGGTCGCCGTCAACCCGGACGCGGAGCTCGCGGAGATCGCGGTGGCCGAGGGCTGGCGGGTGATGCGCTTCGAGCGCCTGGGACGGCAGCTGGCGATCGCTGGGGCGACCCTGGTGGCGGCGGCCGTGGGCGGCACGGGCACGGTCCTTGCACGGCGACGTCCCGAGCGCCGCGGCTACAGGCCCTCGCTCCGCCGCTAGCAGCGTCCTCCGAAGCGTACGCCCGCGCACCTAGACTTCCCAACATGGCCATCGAGCCTGAGGCCAAGCGGCGCGCCCACCAGTGGAGGGAGGAGGTCTACTCGGCCCAGCCCGAGCGGGACGCGCTGTTCGAGACCATCTCGGGGCAGCCGATCGAGCCGCTGTACGACGCCGAGAGCCTCGCCGGCTGGGACGCCGATCGCGAGCTTGGCCTCCCCGGCGAGTACCCATACACGCGCGGCGTCTACCCGTCGATGTACCGCGGTGGTCTCTGGACCATGCGCCAGTTCGCCGGTTTCGGGACGGCGGAGGAGACCAACGAGCGCTTCCGGTACCTGCTCGATCACGGCCAGACCGGGCTCTCCACGGCGTTCGACATGCCGACCCTGATGGGCCTCGACTCGAGCGACGGGCGCAGCCTCGGCGAGGTCGGTGTCGAGGGCGTCGCCGTCGACACCCTCGACGACATGATCGACCTGTTCGCCGGGATTCCCCTCGACAAGGTCACTACGTCGATGACCATCAACGCGCCGGCGGCCATCCTGCTCGCGTTCTACGTCTGCGCCGCCGAGGAACAGAGGATTCCCCCGGAGGCGCTCGGCGGGACCATCCAGACCGACATCCTCAAGGAGTACATCGCCCAGAAGGAGTGGTGCTTCCCGATCGAGCCGGCGATGCGGCTCGTGACCGACATGATCGAGTGGTGCACCGAGCACATGCCGCGCTGGCATCCGATCTCGATCTCCGGCTACCACATCCGCGAGGCTGGCTCGACCGCCCAGCAGGAGCTGGCGTTCACGCTGAAGGACGGCTTCACCTACGTGGAGGAGGCCGTTGCGCGCGGCCTCGACGTGGACGACTTCGCCCCGCGCCTCTCGTTCTTCTTCAACGCGCACATCGACTTCTTCGAGGAGATCGCCAAGTACCGCGCCGCCCGCCGCATCTGGGCCCGCGAGATGAGCGAGACCTACGGCGCCAAGCGGCCCGAATCGCTGCGGATGCGGTTTCACACCCAGACCGCCGGCGTCTCGCTGACCGCACAGCAGCCGCTCCTCAACATCGTCCGGACCGCGATCGAGGCGCTGGCGGGAGTTCTCGGCGGCACCCAGTCGCTGCACACCAACTCCTACGACGAGGCCCTCGCCCTCCCCACCGAGGAGGCCGTCCGCATCGCGCTGCGCACGCAGCAGGTGATCGCGCACGAAACCGGCGTCACCAACACCATCGACCCGCTCGGCGGCTCCTACTTCGTCGAGTCGCTCACCGACGGCATGGAGCGCGCCGCCTACGAGTACTTCGCCCGCATCGACGAGCTCGGCGGGATGGTCGAGGCGATCAAGCGCGGCTTCCCGCAGCGGGAGATCGCGGACGCCTCGTTCCGCTACCAGCAGGAGGTCGACTCCCGCCGCCGCGTCGTCGTCGGCGTCAATGAGTACAAGCTCGAGGACGAGGAGAGGCTCGAGCTGCACCGTCCTGACCCCGCGGTCGAGCGCAAGCAGGGCGACCGCCTCCAGCGCACCCGCGGCGCCCGGGACTCCGCCGCGGTCGAGGCCGCCCTCGCCAACCTCAAGGCGGCGGCCGCGACAGAGGGCGAGAACCTCATGCCGCACTTCCTGGACGCGGCCCGGACCCGGGCCTCGGAGGGGGAGATGATCGCGGCCCTCCAGGAGGTCTTCGGGCGCTACACCGAGCAGCCGGTTTTCTGAGCTGAGGCGCACCGAGCCCGGTCGGCGCCACTAAGCTCCGGGCCGTGGAGTCCTCGCGCAAGATCCGCGTGGTCGTGGCCAAGCCGGGTCTCGACGGGCATGATCGCGGCGCGAAGATCATCGCCCGCGCGCTGCGTGACGCCGGCATGGAGGTCATCTACACCGGCCTGCACCAGACGCCGGAGCAGATCGCCGCTACGGTGATCCAGGAGGACGCCGACGCGGTCGGCCTCTCGATCCTCTCCGGCGCCCACATGACCCTCGTGCCCAAGGTCGTCCAGCTCCTCAGGGAGCAGGGCGTCGAGGACGTCGTCGTGACCGTCGGGGGGACGATCCCCGCGGACGACGCACCCGAGCTGAAGAAGCTCGGCATCGCCGAGGTGTTCACCCCGGGCTCCTCCACGGACGAGATCGTCGACTTCATCCGCGACGCGATCGAGGAGCGCCGCACCCTCGCCGCACAGGCCTCCTGAGCCGTCGTGTTTCAGCTTCCAGCCAACGGGGAACGACCTGATTGACTGGTCAGTCAGACACTCCACACTCGCTAATATGCCGCCGGCCATTCCCCCTGAAGGAGGGACCACTTGAAGATCTGTTGCCTGGTCAAAGAGGTTCCCGATGCCGCTGTGCAGAAGCGCATCGATCCGAACACGAAGCGGCTCGACCGCTCCGGAGAGAAGAACCTCAACCCGTTTGACACCCACGGCATCGAGGCTGCGATGCAGATTCGCGAGGGCGGCAAGGCCGACGTCGACGAGATCGTCGCCGTCACCATGGGCCCTGAGTCCGCGGTTCGCGCGCTCCACAAGGCTGTTGCGCTCGGCGCCGACCGCTCCGTGCACCTGACCGACGAGGCGCTCGCCGGCTCCGACGTCTGCGCCACGGGCTATGCGCTGGCCAAGGTGCTCGAGTCCGAGCAGCCCGACTTGGTCCTCCTGGGCCAGCAGTCGGACGACGGCGAGTGCTACACCATCGGCGCCGTCGTCGCCGACCACCTGAAGATGCCCTCGCTGACGCAGGTGATCAAGGTCGACGTCGGCGACGGCAAGCTCACCTGCGAGCGTCAGGCCGAGTACGGCTACGACACGGTCGAGGTCGACCTGCCGGCCGTCATCTCGGTTGGTGACGCGATCAACGAGCCTCGCTACCCGAGCCTGAAGGCGATCATGGGCGCGAAGAAGAAGCCCCTCCAGACCCACGCCACCGG
>DASQCL010000210.1:0-2587 GCA_035634715.1 Solirubrobacterales bacterium | reverse complement strand
GATCCGCTCGGCGGTGAGCGCGATCGAGACGACCGGTGCGGCGGCCGAGACGGTCGACCTGCCGGGCCGGCTGGCGTCGATGCGGGCGTCGCTCGACCGGGTGTTGGCGACGCGCTGACGGAGGGCGCGGTTCGCTAGAATGGCGGCCTCGCGGACGTAGCTCAGTTGGTAGAGCGTTGGCTTCCCAAGCCGAAGGTCGCGGGTTCGAGACCCGTCGTCCGCTTCCCAGTTATGAGCCCCAATCCGGCATGGTTGAGCCGGTTTCTGTGAGATTATCCGGTAACTTCTCAATCCGCCAAGGTCCGCCAAAGTCCGTTGTCTTTTGGGGGCGGACGGGGGGCGGACAAATGGGCCGCCCGCGAGGTTGAGTCCGCCAGAGTACGCCGTAATCAGTTGGCTTTGCACATGGGGGCGCAAGGGGGCGCAAAATCCGGCCGTCGTGGCCGTCGTGGCCGTCGTGGCCGTCGTGGCCGTCGTCGGTCGCGACGGGCGGCCGTATCGGCACGCGACCTGGTACCTGTACGAGCACCCGCGTGTGCTGCTCTCGATGGTCCGGGATGGGCGCCATACCAATGCCCCGCGAGCGGGCGGCTCAGGCTCCCTTGAGCCGCTCCTGGAGGCGGTCGAGGAACGGCACCTGTGCCGCCTTCAACCGTCGCCGCGCCTCGTCCATCCCGAACCACTCGACCCGGTCGATCTCGGGGAACGACTGGATCCGGCCCGATCCCGGCGGCCACTCCATCTCGTAGCTGTTGCTGTACGCGGCCGCCGGGTCGAGGGCTCCCTCGGCCGCCCAGCCGAGCACACGCTTCCCCGACTTCTGACGGATCTCACCGACCTCGAAGAACGGGCCGTCCGGCGGCGCGTGACCCGTCTCCTCCGCGAACTCCCGAAGCGCCACCGCCTGGGCCTCCTCCCCGGGCTCGATCTCTCCCTTCGGGATCGTCCAGTGGCCGCGATCCTTCTTCACCCACAGCGGTCCCCCCATATGCGCCAGCAGCACCTCGAGCTCGCCGTGGTCGCGGCGCCAGAGCAGGATGCCCGCGCTAACACGGCCAGACTTGTCGGTCGTCATCCCGCGACCATAGCCCGGGAGCGGGCGGGCCCCGAAAAAACGCTCGGTTGAGCAATGCGCCCGGCACGATTCGAACGGGGGGCGATTGGTCTACGCCCAGGGCAGACGAGTCCAGTTCGGCGGCCGCTCTCGCCGGAACCGTTCGACCGTCGCGTACGCCTGCCTCCAGTCAGAGGTGTCCGCTCGCACGCTCGCGCTGTAGCGCGCCGCCAGCTCCGACACCGGGTAGTGCACTCCCGTGCCCGAGCGCGAACCGACCATCAGAATCACACACGGCCCCTCGCCCGCACCCACGAAGGCGTGCTCTGTCCATGGCGCGGAATGGAAGAAGTCCCAGGGTCGCATGCGTCGCTCTTCGTTCTCGACGAGTAGCGCGCAGTCCCCTGACAGGACGAGGAAGGACTCCTGGTTCGACTCGGCGTGGTAGAGGACGGTCTGTCCTGGCTCCAGGACCGTGACGTTGATCCCGACTTGGGTGAACTCGACCGGCGGATCGCCGTACTCGTTCTCGAAGGCGCACCTCGTGCCCCGGGTCTCCGAGCACCACCACTCGGCGTCGCGCACGTTGACGACGAACCACCCCTGGGTCACGGGCGTGAGCCCCGATCCGAAGTCCTCAAGCTGTGCTGCGGGCACGGACGCGATTCTCGCACGTCGGGAGGGAGTCAGTGTGGTGCCGCAACGTACGGCTAGCACACATGAGAGCGCGGGTGTTAGGCGGGCCGGGTGAAGCCAACCACGGGCGTCCGGGGGGACGGAGGATCTGTCGAACCCGCTCGGGGCGTTCCGTTACTGGGCGCTGAACAGTCGCCAGCGGGTCGGGACGCCCTTGAGTTCGTGTTCGCCCGCGGGCTCGAAGGTGAAGCCACTGCCAGCGACGAGGTCTTTGACCGTCTGGGAGACCAGTACCTGGGAGGGCTCTGCGAGCGCTGAGACGCGCGCGCCGGTGGTAACGGCGATGCCGGCGTACTTGCCGTCGATCAGTTCGCACTCACCAATGTGGATCCCGGCGCGAATCTCGATGCCGAGTTCGTGGAAGCGGTCTCGGATCTCCAAGGCGCAGTGGATTGCGCGGGCGGGCCCGTCGAAGGTGGCGTAGAAGCCGTCAGCGGTGTCATTCTCGACGTCACGCCAACCGCCTAGCGCCTCGCGGAGGATCGCTTGATGGTGCTCGACCAGATCTTTCCAATCGTGATCGCCGAGGCGTGCTTGATGGTCGGTGGAGCCGACGATGTCCCTCGGCTCAACCATAGGTCTTTGTGGCGGTAGCCGATCGGGCTACCCAAGCCGCAGGTCGCGGGTTCGAGACCCGTCGTCCGCTCTCGTGCCGGCCCGTCACATCGCCGGAGCTCAACTCACCGGCGGCGGCGCCCCCTCAGCGCTTGCGGCCAGCCACTGATCCCACCCGCACACCACGCATGCGTGTTGGAAGGCTGAGCGAGCGAAGTCGACGCTGTCTGCGTGCGGGTCGGAGCTGGCGCAGACGTCGTCCCAGTCCAGGATGTACTCGCC
>DASQCL010000209.1:0-5516 GCA_035634715.1 Solirubrobacterales bacterium | reverse complement strand
CGACGCACTCCAACGCCATCCTCGCCGCCGTCGCCCGCGAGGCGGCCGAGGGCGCCGGCCTGCCGGCCGGCTGCCTCGCGCTCGTGGCCGGGGGCGGTCGCGACGAGCTGGCCGAGCTGGCGGGCCAGGAGGGCGTGGTCGACCTGATCATCCCGCGCGGCGGCGAGGGGCTGAAGGAGTCGCTCAAGTCAGTTGCCACCGTGCCGGTGATGTACGCGGCGGCGGGGAACTGCCATGTGTACGTCCACGCGGACGCGGACCTCGAGATGGCGCGGCGGGTGGCCTTCAACGCCAAGGTGGACCGCCCCGGGGTGTGCAACGCGGCGGAGACGCTGCTCGTCGACGCGGCGGTGGCCGATCTGTTTCTGCCGGGCATTCTCGGAGATCTCCGAGAGGCCGGTGTGGAGCTCATGGGCGACGAGCGCTCCCGCGCGGCGGCGGGTGATGCCGCCGTTGGCGAGGCGACCGCGGAGGATTGGGACACCGAGTACCTCGACATGCGGATGACGGTGGGGGTCGTGGATTCTCTCGCCGACGCGATCGCACACGTGAATGAGCACGGAACGGGGCATTCGGAGGCGATCGTGACCTCGTCCGGCGACGCGGCCCGGGAGTTCACGGACGGAGTCGATGCGGCCGTCGTCTACGTGAACGCGTCGACGCGATTCACCGACGGGTTCGAGTTCGGGATGGGGGCCGAGATCGGGAACTCGACCCAGAAGCTTCACGCGCGCGGGCCGATCGGGCTTCGCGAGCTGACCACGTTCAAGTACGTCGTCCAGGGCGACGGGCAGATCAGGGGTTGACGGGATCGCCGCGGTCGGCGTTCTCGGGGGTGCGTTCAACCCGCCGCACATCGGGCACCTCGTGCTCGCCCAGGAGGCTGCGTTCCAGCTCGGGCTCGACGAGGTCGTGCTCGTGCCGGTGGGCGAATCGCCGTACAAGCGCATCGATCCGGAGCCGGGGCGGGAGGTGAGACAGGAGATGGCGCGGCTGGCGGCGGCGACGGATCCGGCGTTCTCTGCCTCGGGTGTCGAGACGGCGCGAGAAGGACCGTCGTTCAGCTTTCGTACCCTGGAGTTGATGAGCGACGCGCGACCCGGGGACGAGTTCGTTTTCCTGATGGGTGCCGACGTCGCAGCGGGGCTCGAGAGCTGGCGTGAGCCGGAGCGGGTGCTGCAGCTCGCGCGGGTCGGGATCGCGGCGCGGCCGGGCACGGCGCTCGAGGAGGCGGAGGCGGCGATCGAGCGGCTCGGCGGCGACGATCGCGCGGAGGTCGTGCGCATGCCGGAGATCGGGGTGTCCTCGACGGGCATCAGGAGGCGCGTGGCGGCCGGCCGGCCGATCCGGCACCTGGTGCCTGAGGGCGTGGCGGGGTTCATCGCGGAGCGGGGGCTGTACAGGTAGTGCGACCGGCCGCGAAGTCAGAGCCCGAGCGGGTGGACTCCGAAGCGGTTGCGAGGCTGCTCGCCGAGATCGCGGACTCGAAGAAGGCGGAGGACGTGGTCGTGCTCGACATGCGGTCCGTCGTCGGCTACACGGATTTCCTCATCGTCGCGAGCGCCCGCAACGAGCGCCAGGCGAAGGCGATCCACGACGACGTGCACCTGCGGCTGAAGCGCGAGCACGGGCTGCTGCCCGCGAACGTCGAGGGGGAGTCGGACGGGCAGTGGGTCCTGATGGACTACCTGGACGCCGTCCTCCACGTGTTCGTGCCCGAGCTGCGGGAGCGCTACCGGCTCGAGGTGCTCTGGGCCGAGGCGCCGCGGCTGGAGCTGGACCTCCAGGCGCTCCGCGACAGCGCGTAGACCCGGAGGTCCTCGCCGAGCTCGGGGTGGAGCACGTCGCGCGCGTGGCGCATGCCGAGGCGCTCGGAGACGCCGATGGAGCGGGCGTTGGTGTGGTGGATGAGGCTGATCACCTCATCCGTGTCGAGGTGCTCGAAGACGGCGTCGATCGCCGCCTCAGCGCCCTCGGTGGCGATTCCGCGGCCCCACCAGGGCGGGCGGAGGGTCCACCCGATCTCGATGCGGTCGGAGAGGTCCGGGATGAACGCCGGGTGGGAGGGGCCCACCCATCCGATGATCTCGTCCGAGTGGCGCTCCATGACCGCCCAGAGGCCGAAGCCGTGCCGGTCCCAGTGCCCCAGGTGGCGGTTGAGCATTGCGGCGCCGGCGTCGGGGTCGAAGGGGATGTCCGGGCGGAGCGCGCTCCAGATGTCGCGCTCGCGCCAGATCGCGTCCATGGCGGGGCCGTCGTCCGGCCTCCAGCGCCGGAGCGACAGGTGGTCGGTCTCCAAGGCCTCGGGGTAGGGCATCGGCGGATCCTTGCAACCGGGAGGGTGGGCCGTCCGTCCGGCGGTCCGCCTAGCGTTCGCGGCATCGTGAGTGCAGACCCAAGCGCACACCGCAGCAACCGGGGGCGGCGGCGCTTTCGCCTGTTCAGGAAGCGCCTGTTCGGCTACAACCCGATCGAGGTCCACGAGGCGATCGACGCGCGCGACGCGGCGATCGGAATGCGGGACGCGATGCTGCACGACGCGGGGGAGAGGGCGCTCGCCGCGGAGACGCGCGTGGGCGCGGAGCGTGACGAGCTTCAGACGCGGCGGGCCGAGGCCGCGCAGGCGACCCGGCGGGCCGATGAGCTGGAGCACGTTGCGGCGCGGCTGGCGACGATGGTCGTCGATCGGGACCGCGAGCTGAGGCGGGCGCGGGCGGAGCTGCAGGCGGCGCTCGAGCGCGATGACGACGGGGTGCGAGCGTTCGCGGCGATCGCCGAGGACTTGGAGACGGTCCGGCGACAGGCGCGGACGCAGGCGACGCGCATCCGGCTGCGGGCGCTTCGCGAGGCGGCGGAGCTGGCGGAGCGGGTTGAGGACGTCGAGGGGGCTGAGGGCGAGGCCCGCGGGCGGCTCATCGAGAGGTTGGAGGAGGCGATCGACCGGGTCGGCGTCGAGGTGGACGAGGACGCCGAGGAGCTGGCGGCGCGCGCGCGGGCGAACGGGCACGCGGAGCGGGAGCCCGGGGAGATGTTCGACGGGATGGTGGAGGTCGAGGTGGGGCCGCTGAGCGACTTCTCACAGCTGGTGGGACTCGAGGATGCGGCGGGGGCCATCGGCGCCACGTCGGAGATCTCGGTAAAGCGATTCACGGAGGGGCGGGCGACGCTCGCGATGCGGTTCAAGCATCCGGTGGAGCTGCTGCGAGAGCTCGAGGAGCGGGCACCGTTCGACTTCGTGGTGCGCGACATGCGCTCCGACCGGGTCGTGCTGGATCTCGACGAGTAGCGGCCGGTCAGCTCCGCGCGCGGGCGCGCGGATAGGGTGCCCTGGTGGAATCGATCGCCTCGGTGAACGGCGTGGAGATCGCGTACGAGACGTTCGGCGATCCGGGCGACGAGACGATGCTCCTGATCATGGGGCTCGGCGTGCAGATGCTGGGGTGGGACGAGCGCTTCTGCAGGGGCCTTGCCGGGCGCGGGTACCGCGTCGTGCGGTTCGACAACAGGGATGTCGGGCACTCGACGAAGGTGGAGGGAGGGCCGCGCCCGGATGTGATGGCGGCGATCACCGGGGATTTCAGCAGCGCGAGCTACACGCTCGACGACATGGCGGACGACTGCGTGGGGCTGCTGGACGAGCTGGGGGTTGAGGCGGCGCACGTCGTAGGCGCTTCGCAGGGTGGGATGATCGCCCAGACGGTGGCGATCCGGCATCCGGAGAGGGTCCTGTCGCTCGTGTCGATCATGTCGACGACGGGGGGTCGCGCCGTCGGCCAGCCGCACCCCGAGGCGATCCCGGCGCTTTTGACGCGGCCGCCCGACGGCAAGGAGGGGTTCGTCGATTTCGTCCTCGGGGCATGGAAGGTGATCGGCTCGCCGGGGTTCGCGGCCGATGAGGGTGCGCTCCGAGCGCGCGCGGCGGCAAGCTACGACCGGGGGATCTACCCGGATGGGACGGGGCGCCAGCTGCTCGCGATCGTCGCGTCGGGCGACCGGACGGAGGCGCTGCGGGAGCTGGACGTGCCGACGACCGTCATCCACGGCACCGACGACATCCTGGTCGACGTGTCGGGCGGGAAGGCGACCGCGGCGGCTATTCCCGGGGCGCGGCTGGAGCTGATCGAGGGGATGGGCCACGACCTCCCGGCGCAGCTGTGGCCGCGGTTCGTGGAGCTGATCACTGAGACCGCCGCGCGGGCGCAGGCGCGTACGGCGGGCTGAGGCCCCCGCTACTTCCCGATCAGGAGCTGGGGCTCGATCGCGTTGGGGAGGTCTCCCTGCGCGGTGACCGTGTAGGCGCCCGGCTGTGCGATCTGGATGGTGCCGATGAGCGCCCGGCTCCAGCCGGAGCCGGTGTTGAGGGAGGAGCCCATGCCGTGGAATCCGGGGGCCTTGATCTCGAGCGTCTCGCCGGCGGGCGATTCGACGGTGACCTGGAGGGCGGCGGGGGCTCCGAAGTCGATTGAGTCCTCGGTCCCTCGGGCCTTGTAGGACTCCTGGTAGCTCAGCTTGAGCTTGCCCGCGGGGAGGGCGACGGTCGTCTGGCCGGGGACGGGGATCTTTGCGTAGTCGTCAGCGGTCCTGCGGGAGCGGAAGACGAGGAAGAGGATCGCCCCGTCGATGACCAGGAAGACGGCGACGGCGAGGACGATCAACCCGGTGGACACGGGGTGAGTCTATGGCGAGTGGGGTGGACCAGAGGAATCTGTCACGACTGTGTAACGCCTTCGTGCCAAGAGCGTGAAATCCACCGTTTTCGGCTCCATAGAGCCATTTCCCGCCGTTCGCTATGGGAACATGCGTTCGATGAACAAGGAGAGTAGCAATCACAAGGGAGCGGTCGCGGAGGCGAAGATCGCCGCCGCCGCGATCGAGCTCGGCGTTCGCGTTCTGAAGCCGATGTCCGAGCACGGCCGGTATGACTTGGTGTTCGATCTCGGGGAGCGATTGCTGCGGGTCCAGTGCAAGTGGGCCAACCGCAAAGGGGATGTTGTGTCCGCTTACGTAGGCGGCAGCTATCTCAGCGCGAACGGATATGTGCGGTCCACATACGCGGCGGATGAGATCGATGCAGTCGCCGCCTATTGCGCGGACCTGGATGAGTGCTACCTACTTCCAATCGAGTTGGTGGCAGGCCAATATGTCGTGCACCTGCGCCTCGCGCCCGCCAGAAATGGCCAGCGGGCCGGACTACACTTTGCGAACCAATATCTGTTCTCTGGGGCTGTAGCTCAGCTGGGAGAGCGCCGCCATGGCATGGCGGAGGCCACGGGTTCGAGCCCCGTCAGCTCCACTTCTCAGGCGACGGCAGGCGCCGAGGTCGTCGGCGCACATGACTTCCGCTGTCTCTTCGGCTGGTACGCACAGCAGGCGGCGGCGGGGCACGAAATCCTCGTCACCCGCCGCGGCAAGCCGTACGTCCGCCTCGTTCCAGCGCGCGATCAACTGACGTCGAGGCCGCCGCGCGTAACGGCGGCCCTGCGGGACCGTGAATACGATCCGCCCGTGCCCCGCCA
>DASQCL010000208.1:0-12399 GCA_035634715.1 Solirubrobacterales bacterium | reverse complement strand
TCGCGCTGCTGGCTTCGGGGTTCGCTTCCTCCTCCGTGGGGACGATGTCCGGGCAGGTCGTGATGCAGGGGTTCATCCAGCGCCGGATTCCGATCTTCCTTCGGCGGGCGATCACCCTGGCCCCGGCGCTTGTGGTGCTGGCCATCGGGCTCAACCCGACCGACGCCCTGGTGATGAGCCAGGTGGTGCTGTCGTTCGGCATCCCATTCGCCCTGGTTCCTCTCCTCCTGATCGCGCGGCGCCGCGAGGTCATGGGCCCGCTCGTGAATCCGGGTTGGCTGACGGCGATCGCCTCGGTGATCGGCGGCCTGATCATCGCCCTCAACGTCTTCCTGCTCCAGCAGGTCTTCTTCGGCTAAGGGGGACTAGGCTTCGGCGGGATGGCGCTTGCCGACTCCTTTCAGCAAGTTCTCGATTCGCTCTCGGACGATTGGACGGACTTGGAGCTGGACCTTCGGCTTTCCGATGAGGAGCGCTACATCGACGCCGCCGTTCTGCTGACGCAGGTGAACGCTCAGCCGTACTCGAAGGCCGCGTGGCACTTCCGGCTGCTCGTGGCGCATCGCTTCGGCCACGCCGCCGCCGCCGAGACGGTCAAGGGGACCCTCGCGCTGCTGGACCGCGAGGGGATCGACGGCGAGCTGATCGTCAGGGACGTTCACGAGGGCCGCGCCGAGATCGTCCAGATGTGGGGCCGACCCGAGAGCGTGCGCCAGGACTTTCGCCGTCGCCGCAGCCTGTGAGCGACGCCGAGGCCGCATAGCCGTGGCGCGCATCCTCGCGGTCGCGCCCGACCTGATGTTCGCGAGCCGGATCGAGGCGACGCTCGGTGCGGCGGGCCACGCCGTGCAGCTGACCAACGGCGTCGGGGAGAAACCCGGCCTGGACGGCGTCGATCTCGTGGTCGTGGACCTCGACAGCGTCCCCGTGGACGGCGTCGTTGGGAACGGGATTCCCGTCCTCGGGTTCTACGCGCACCTCAACGTCGAGACGCGTGAGAGCGCGGAGGCGGCCGGTGTCGACCTGGTCGTGCCACGGTCGCGGATGGCGCGAGAGATGCCGGAGCTCGTCGGGCGCCTGCTCGCTACTTGACCTCGGCGAAGGTCCCGGTCACCTCGGGCTGTTTCTTCACGATCCCGTGCTGCGCCTCCCACTGCGCCCAGCTCCTCAGCACCGGCCAGTCGAACTTCCCGGGATCGCGGAACGCGTTCGCCGACTCCAGCGCTCGCAGCTCAGCGGCCTGATCGGCGCGGTCGAGGCTCGGATCGGCGGCGAGCAGGTCGTCGAGGCCCTGACTGGGATCGCTCGACGCGAGGGAATACCCGCGCGCGGTGGCGTCGACGACCTCGTGGACCAGGTCGGGATCGTCGTTGAGTGTCTTGCTCGTCGTCACCAGGACGAGCTCGGGGTAGCGGGGGGCGCCGTAATCGTCCACCCGGAAGACCCGGATGGGCACACCCTGGCGCTGGAGCGTCACCCCCTCGGCGTTCCAGAAGGCGGTGGCCGCGTCGATTCGCCCGGCCGCGAGCGACGCCACGGCGTTGAAGCCGATCGTGACGCGGTGGACCTGCTGCGGGTCGCCGCCGTCGGCGGACACGACCGAGTCGAGGACCGCATCGTCGGAGGGCAGGCCGGTGACGCCCACCGTCCGGCCGTCGAGGTCACGAGGCCGCTGCACCGCGCTCGGGTCACCGGCGATCACCGACGCCAGCGGGCGCTGGACGATCGGCATCACCCCGACCAGGTCGAAGCCGCGCTCGCGCGCGATTGCCAGGTCGTGGATGTCCAGGATCGCGAACTGGGCCCTGCCCGCCTCCAACAACTTCGGTGCATCCGTCGACGCGGATGGCTGCTGGACGTTGAGGTCGATGCCCGCCCGGTGGTACAGGCCCTCCTGCAGGGCGGTGTAGATGCCCGTGTGGACGGCGTTGGGCTGGAAGTCGAGGACGAGGGTCGCTCGCTCAGGAGCGCCCGGTTCAGCACCGCCGCCGCACGCCACCAGCGAGGTGACCGCGAGGGCGGTCGCCAGCAGCGCAGCGACCCTCTTCATCGGCCGGCGGAGGATAGCTTGCGTACCTAGACTCCCCCGGGTGGCAACAGGCGACGATCACCTTCTCGTCTACGTCGAGATCCCCAAGGGCAGCCGCAACAAGTACGAGTACGACGAGGATCTCGGCGAGCTCGTCCTCGACCGCTTCCTCTCCTCGTCCACGGTGTACCCGACGGACTACGGGTACCTCAAAGGGCACCGCGGCCGCGACGGCGATCCGCTCGACGCGATGGTCTGTGTGTCGGAGCCGACGTTCCCCGGATGCGTGATCCGGGTGAAGCCGATTGCGCTGTTCAAGATGTGGGACGACAAGGGGGAGGACGACAAGGTCGTCTGCGTGCCGCTCAACGATCCCGGCTGGAATCACGCCGAGACGCTGGACGACATCCCGCAGCCGCTCCAGCGGGAGATCACCCACTTCTTCTCGATCTACAAGGAGCTCGAGGACAAGAAGGTGGACGTGGAGGGATGGCGCTCTCGCGAGGAGGCGCTAGACGTGATCGCGGATGCAAGGCGCCTACAGGAGCAAGTCGACGGCGAAGCTGAGTAGACTGCCGCGCTTGTGTTAGCCCGCTGCCGGCGCGGAGGTGCGGCGCGGTGGGGTCGGGACCAGGAGAAACCCCGCATCAACCAGGAGGTTCGAGAGTGCAGGATCGAGGACTAGCCGCCTACATCGCCGAGTTGGTCGGCACATTGCTCCTCACATTCGCGGCCTGCACGGTGGTCGTGCTCTACGTCGCGACGAGCGCCAACGCCCAGACCGGCTCCGACTTCGCGGTGGTGGGCCTCGCTCAGGCGTTCGTCCTCTTCGGGCTGATCATCACTCTCGGGGTGGCGAGCGGCGGGCACTTCAATCCCGTCGTCACTCTCGCGGCGGCGATCCTGCGGCGAATCGATCCAGTGGACGCGGCGGTCTACATCCTCGCCCAGCTGTCCGGAGGTGTCCTCGGTGCGCTGCTGGTCAAGGGGATTCTGCTCGACGAGGGCCGGGCCAGCCACTACGGCGCGGTATCGGTCAGTCCGCTCTTGACCCACGAGTACATCGGCGCGATCGTCGAAGGCATCGGGGCATTCCTCCTTGTGTTGGCGGTATGCGCGGTGGCACTCAATCCGCGCGCCCGTCGTGAGTGGGCGCCGCTGGCGATCGGCCTCACGCTCGGCCTCGACGTCTTTATCTTCGGCCCGCTCACGGGCTCCGCGGTCAACCCGGCCCGGTGGTTCGGGCCTGCGCTGATCGGCAACTTCTTCGGCGGCACGTGGCCGTACCTCGTCGGCCCGATCGTCGGCGCGATCCTCGCGGCGTTGCTCTACCGCTTCGTGATCGCTGGTGGGCAGTATGCGCTTGGACCGGAGCCCCCGACGGGTCCCGGCGAGGTGCTCGATAACGTCGCGGACGACGTCGAGACCGCCGCGCGCTCTCGCCGCAGGTAGTCCCGGCCAGCCCACTCCTGTAGCGTCCGCGCCGTGCGGCGCGTCACCTTCTCGCGCAACTACACGCTCTCGCTGTCGCGCACGTGTCGCTGCTACTGCAAGTACTGCGCGTTTGCGACGCACCGGGCACATCTGTACAGCCCGGATGAGGTCGAGGCGCGGCTCGATGAGGCCGTGCGGCGAAATGCCAAGGAACTCCTCGTCCTCACCGGGGAGCGCCCGGAGGTCAACCCTGAGGTCGCCGCGCGGCTGCGTCAGCTCGGGCACGAGGACTTCGTCTCCTACGTCGTCTGGGCCTGCGAGCGCGCCCTCGACCGTGGGCTGCTCCCGCACACCAACCTCGGCGTCCTGAGCCGCGAGGACCTGGCGCGGCTGCGCGAGGTCACCGCCTCTCAGGGCTTGATGCTCGAGTCGATCTCGGAGCGGTTGATGGACACGGTGCACGCGGGCTCGCCGACGAAGCACCCGGCGCGCCGGGTGGAGACGATCGAGGCGGCCGGCGAGCTGCGGATTCCCTTCACGAGCGGGATCCTCGTGGGGATCGGCGAGACCGTCGACGAGCGCATCGCGTCACTCGAGGCGCTCGCGGCGGTGAACGAGCGCCACGGGCACATCCAGGAGGTGATCCTCCAGAACTTCGTGCCTCATCCCAGGTACTACGGGCGCGAGGTGGCGGAGATCGCCGACGAGGCGGCGCGGGAACGGTGGGCGGAGGTCGATGAGGAAGGCGGCGCGGAGGCTGAGCCCGAGTGGCCCGACTGGGCCACGCCGATCTCGCTGGCGGACATGAAGCTGCTCGTCCGCGAGTGCCGGCGGCTCATGCCGGACGTAGGCATCCAGATACCGCCGAACCTCTCCGACTGGTGGGTGGACCTGGTGGAGGAGGGTGCGACCGACCTCGGCGGGCTGTCGGCCAACGGCGACCACATCTCACCGGAGCAGGCTTTCCCGAGCCCCCATCAGGTCCGCAAGCGCCTGGCGCCGCAGGGCTATGCGCTCACCGAGCGGCTGTGCGCCTACCCGCAGTACCTCGAGCCCGACTGGATCGAGCAGAGCGTCCTGGACGTCGTGAAGCTCAAGTTCTGGAGCTTCATCCCGCGCAAGGGCTCGGGGCGGCGCGAGGAGCGGGTTATCGACCCGGACGTTGCCCCGCGCGCGATCGCGAGGGGGCGGCGAGGGGAGGCGCTGACCGAGGAGGAGCTGACGGCGCTGTTCGCCGAGACGCGTCCGGCCGTGATCGAGGAGATGCGTGCCGCTGCCGATGAGCTTCGCGCCGAGCTGGCCGGCGAGACCGCGACATTCGTCGTCAACCGCAACGTCAACTTCACCAACATCTGCGTCGTCGGCTGCGCGTTCTGCGGGTTCGGGCAGGGAAAGCGTTCGCCCGACGCCTACCACGTGACGGAGGACGACTTCCAGGCGCGGGTTCAGGAGGCGGTCGACTACGGCGCGACGGAGATCTGCATGCAGGGCGGCATCCATCCGGACTACACGCTCGAGCACTACGGGCGCTGGCTGCGGTTGGTCAAGGAGGTCGCGCCGCAGATCCACCTGCACGCGTACTCGCCCATGGAGGTCCACTACATGTGCGAGCGCTCCGGGAAGAGCCCGGACGCCGTGTTCGACTACCTGGTGGAGTGCGGCCTCGGGTCGACGCCCGGGACGGCAGCCGAGGTGCTCCACGACGGCGTCCGGACCCGCATCTCGCCGAACAAGCTCCCGGTCGCGCGCTGGGTGGAGATCATCGAGGCCTGCCATCGGGCCGGCCTTCGATCGACCTCGACCGTGATGTTCGGCCATATCGAGGAGCCATGGGAGCTCGCCCGCCACATGCGCGTGATTCGCGAGCTGCAGGAGCGCACGGGCGGCATCACCGAGTTCGTGCCGCTGAGCTTCATCCCGTTCAACACGCTCCTCGGGAGGACGCACGGAGTCGAGGAGATCTCGCGCGACGAGAACCTCAAGCACACGGCCGCCTTCCGGCTCGCCCTGGGCAGGACCATCAAGAACCTGCAGGCGAGCTGGGTGAAGATGGGAATAGACGCAGCGACCGAGAGCCTCCGGTGGGGCGTCAACGACCTCGGCGGCACGCTGATGGAGGAGAACATCTCGCGCATGGCCGGCTCACAGCACGGCGTCCGCCTCGACCCGCCGGAGCTGATCGCAGCGGCCCGCAAGGCGGGTCGCAAACCGGCCCAGCGAACCACGCTGTACGAAATCGTCGAGACGTACTGAGCCGGGCGCCGAGCGGCGAGTGCGGGAAGATTGGGCTGTGCGGGCAATGGTGCTTCATGCGCAGCGGGAGCCGCTTCGTCTCGAGGACGTGCTGGAACCGGAACCCGGGCCCGGGCAGGTAAAACTCCGCGTTCACGCCTGCGGGGTCTGCCGCACCGACCTGCACATCGTCGACGGGGACCTCACCGAGCCCAAGCTGCCGCTCGTCCCGGGTCATCAGATCGTCGCGACGGTGGAGGCGCTCGGCGAGGGGGCCGAGCGGTTCGAGGTCGGCCAGCGGGTGGGCGTCCCGTGGCTCGGGTGGACGGACGGCACGTGCAGGTACTGCGTGACCGGCCGGGAGAACCTGTGCGTCAACGCGAAGTTCACCGGCTACGACATCGACGGCGGCTACGCCGAGGCGGCGGTCGCGGGCGAGCGGTTCTGCTTTCCAATCCCGGAGGGGTATCCCGACATCCAGGCCGCGCCGCTCCTGTGTGCGGGGCTGATCGGGTATCGATCGCTCCGGCTGTGTGGCGAGCACGCTGAGCGGATCGGGCTCTACGGGTTCGGCGCTTCGGCCCACATCATCTGCCAGGTCGCGGTGCACCAGGGACGTGAGGTCTACGCGCTCACCCGCCCCGGCGACGAGGCCGGCCAGCGGTTCGCGCTCGAGGTCGGAGCCACGTGGGCGGGCGACACGGAAGGGGGGTCCGAGGTCTGCGATCCCGGTGAGGACGGGCTCCCCGAGCCGCTCGATGCGGCAATCATCTTCGCTCCCGTCGGAGACCTCGTCCCGACCGCCCTCCGCGCCGTCGCTCCCGGCGGTGCGGTGGTCTCCGCCGGAATCCACATGAGCGACATCCCCTCGTTCCCCTACGAGATCCTCTGGGGAGAGCGCATCGTGCGATCTGTGGCCAATCTCACACGCCAGGACGGCGAGGAGTTCCTGCGCATCGCGCCGGAGGTTCCTGTACGCACGAAGGTCGCCGAGTACCCGCTCGAACGGGCCAACGACGCGCTCGACGATCTGCGTGCCGGGCGGTTCGAAGGTGCCGCCGTGCTCACAATCCGGCGGTAGGGTGGGCCGGAGGGACGGTCACATAACGAACATCGGGGCGGAGAGGACGGTCATGGCTGACGTCACGATCAAGCGAGTAGAGGACTTCGAGGCGATCTTCGGCGGCGGGCTCCGCCGTGCCCGGTCGGGGCTCGGCGTGCACTCGTTCGGCATGCAGGTGGAGGAGTTCCCGCCGAACGCGACGGAGTACCCGGAGCACGACCATTCCGGGGACGGGATGGAGGAGGTCTACACCGCGCTCGAGGGCAAGGCGATCCTGGTGGTGGGCGGCGAGGAGTACGAGCTCGAGCCCGGGACGTTCGCACGCGTCGGGGCGGGGGAGACCCGAAAGCTGATCACCCGCGACGAGGCAGCGCGCGTCCTGGCCATCGGCGCCGTGCCCGGTGAGGTCTACGAGCCGCCCGAGTTCACTGAGGAGGGCCAGCCGGACCCGATGGCGGGCTGAGCCCCTCGGCTCACCTGAACAGGTCGTCCTCACGCGCCCGCCGGAGGGCGGCCGCGCCGGGTCCGTCGTCGACGATGACGAACCGGCCCAGCCCGCGAACGATCGTCACCGGAACGCCCTCGTCCTTGGCTCGGACGAGATCGGCCGCTGCCGCCACCTCGTCCGCCACTGCGATCGCGGTCGCGGTCAACTCGGTCCCATGGCCGTCCCGGCGCCCCCGCCAATCGTCCACCGCAGTGAGGCCGGCGCAGCCGATCGCAACGTCGGTCTGGCCGATTCGCCACGGGCGGCCAAAGCTGTCGGCGATCACCACCGCGGGCGCAGCCCCCGCCACGTCGCGCAGCTCCGCGCGCAGTCGCCTGGCCGAGGCGTCCGAGTCCTCGGGCAGCAGCGTCACGCGCTCCTCCCCGGGGACGTTCGAGGCGTCGATGCCGGCGTTCGCAGAGATCCAGCCCGCCCGGCCCTCGACGATGAGCACGCCCCGATCCGCTCGCACGACGTCCGCGCTCTCCCGGAGCACCAGTTCGACGACGCGCGGATCCTTGCCCAGCCGCTCGGCGAGCTCGATGGCCCGTTCGCCGGGGGCGACGTCCGCGAGGTCCACGACCCGCCCCTCGGCCTTCGAGACGATCTTCTGAGAGACGACCACGACGTCGTCGTCCGCGAGGGTCGTGCCCCCATTCGCGACCGCCCGGGCGATCAGATCCCCGAGGGCGTCGCCGGGCTCGACCTCCGGGAGGCCCTCAACCGGGACGAGCTCGGCGCGCCCGCTCACTCGCGCGCCCCGCTGGCAACGTCGCCGATCGCCTTCAGCGCCTCGGCCGTCGTCGGGGCCCGATCGGGCCCCGACTCGAGGATCACGGCCATCTGCTGGAGGTCCTCCAGCGTGTCGACGTCGAGCGCGAGCGAGGCGAGTGGCTCGACCGCAACCTCGTATCCGGCCCGCTCGGCCCGCTCGCTGTGCCGCGCACAGCTGCCCGGCCCGAACGCCGGCCCGATCGCGTCGGGCGGCGACATGAGGAGCGCGTTGGTTCCGGTCCCATGGCGGTCGGGGACGACGGCGATCCGGCCCGGGCGCATTCGCTCGAGCGCCGCGTCGAGCTCATCGGCGTCGAGCAGCGGGCAATCCCCGGCCAGGAGCGCAACGCAGCTTGCGCCGAGGGACTTCGCCCGGACGATGCCGAGAGTGGCCGCCTCCGGGTGCCCGCGATCCCCCGGCTCCTCGAAGACCTCGATCGGCGTGGCGCTGCGGCGCGCGTGGCTCAGCGCGAGTCGCTCGGCTCGCCCCTCGGACGTAACGACGATGACCCGCTCCACGTTCCGTGCATCTGTCGCGCCCACAAGAACGTCGGTGAGCATCGCCTTGACAAGCGCTGCGCGCTGTGGTCGGTCGAGGGCGGTGAGCAGACGCTGCTTTGCGTCGCCGAACCGCTTCACGGGGAGGATGACCGTGGCCTGCATCTACCGATCCCGGCTAAGGGCCGCGCTCACCCCAGCATCTCCGCGAACTCGAGCACTCGCTCGGCGACCTCCCGCCGCCCCTCGCGTCCCTCCATCAGCGTCGGGCACAGCAGCACCTGGACGTCCTCGGGCCCTTCGTCGGGATCGTCCGCGTCGACCACCATCGCCTGGATCACCCCTTCGTAGAGCGAGGCCACGCCGGCGGCGGTCGAAGGCCTGCCCAGGGCGGCCATGAACTTCTCCGTCGGCCCCTTGACGGCGTGCCCGGCGACGAACGGGCTCACCGCGAGGACGGGAGCGCCCGAGGCGGCGATCGCCTCCCGCATCCCCGGGACCGCGAGGATCGGGCCGATCGAGATCACCGGATTCGACGGGCCGACGACGATCGCCTCCGCAGCGGCGAGTGCCTCCAGGACCTCGGGCGTTGGCCGCGCCTCGTGGAGCCCCTGGACCTCCACGCCCTCGATCTCGGGCTCGGAGCCGTCAACGATCAGGAACTCCTGAAGGCCGCGCCAGCCGCCCGGCGTCATCACCCGGGTATAGACGGGGTCCTGGCTCATCGGCAGGACCCTCGAGGAAACGCCAAGAGCACGCGCGATCTGGCCCTGGGCGGCGGTGAGCGTCCCACCCTCGTCCATGAAGTGCGTGCGGTAGAGGCAGGCGGCCAGATCCCGGTCAGAGAGCTGGAACCAGCCCGGCGCCCCGAGTTGCTCCAGCCGCTCGTGTACGACGAAGCTGTCCTCGCGGATGCCCCAGCCGCGCTCCTCGTCGATCGCCCCCGCGAGCCAGTAGGTGATGAGGTCAGGGTCCGGGGAGACGTAGAGCCCGTGAATCCGCGTGTCGTCGGCCGTGTTCCCGATCACGGCCAAGTCAGCCCCGACCAGCTCCTGCATCCCGGCGGCGAGCTTGGCCCCTCCGGTTCCGCCCGCGAGCAGCGCGACCCTCACCGAGCTCTCACCTAGCCCCAGTGGTCGTCGTCGTCGCCGAGCCCTGTGATCCTGAGCCCCGCGCTTGTCTTGTACCGCACGTTCACCGAGATGAGGAGCGACGTGAGCTGCTCGACGATCCGGGCCATCTCGAGCGCGCCGGCGTTCACTGCGCGTAGGCCCGGGATCAGCTCGATGATCCGCGCCACGCGCGCCTTGTCGGCCTTGCGGTCGCCGCAGACGAGGATGTCCTCGCCGAGCTCGGCGTCGGGGTTCCCGAGCGTCTTCGCGCTCACGGTGTGCAGGGTGCCGATGACGGTGACGCCGTCGGGCACCATCTCCTGCGCCTGCTGGGCGGCCGAGCCCTGCCAGACACCGAGCGTGCGAGTGGCCTTGCCGCCGACGGCCGCCGCCGTGGGCACCGTGCAGTCCACGAGGATCTGGCCGGGCTGGAGCACCTCGCGGAGGTTGTTCAGGTTCTCCGCCTGGGCGCGGAACGGGACCGTCAGGAAGACGATCGGGCCCTTCCCGGCCGCCTCATCGTTGACGAGGCCCTGCACGTCGGCGTCCGGCGCCACCTCGCGCACACGGCCTGCCGCCTCCTCGGCGCGCTCGGCGCTACGCGAGCCGATCACGACCGGCTGGCCCGCCCTTGCCAAGCGCATCGCGAAGCCCCAGCCGAGAGCTCCGGTCGCGCCGATGATGGGGATGGGCTCTGGCACGACGGGCAGCTTATGTATCCCCGCGAGCAAGCGAGACCCGGCATCCCCGGACGCGAGAGCACAGGAGAAAGCCCGAGCCGAAGGCGAGGGCAAGTTGTTCCGGGCGGGAGCGGAGGAGATGCCGGCGTTTATGCTGCTGCCGCGCGATGAGGCTCGAAGGAAAAAAGGCCCTGGTCACTGGCGGCGCCAGCGGGATCGGCGCTGCCATCTCGCGGCGGCTGGCCGCTGAGGGCGCGGCGGTCGTGATCGGAGACGTGAACGAGGAGGGCGCGAAGGAGGTCGCCGCGGAGATCGACGCCGAGGCGGCGCTCCTCGACGTGACCGAGCCGGACTCGGCAGCGGCGGTCGCGGAAGCCCACGGCCCGTTCTCGATCCTCGTGAACAACGCAGGCACGGACGACTTCGCCTTCTTCACCGATATGACCCCCGAGCGCTGGCGTCGCCTGATCGCGATCAACCTCGAGGGGGTCCTCATCTGCACCCACGCGGTGCTCCCGGCAATGCAGCAGGCGGGATACGGCCGCATCGTGAACATTGCGTCCGAGGCTGGTCGGGTCGGCTCGAAGGGGTCGGCCGTCTATTCCGCCGCCAAGGGCGGCGTGATCGCATTCACGAAGACCATTGCCCGCGAGAACGCCCGCTTCGCCGTCACGGCGAATGCCATCGCCCCCGGGCCGATCGAGACCCCCCTCCTGATGGCGGCCAAGCAGCTCGGCGAGATCGGGGACAAGATCATCGAGACGATGAAGGGGCAGACGCAGATGCGGCGCCTGGGACAGCCGGAGGAGGTCGCCGCCGCCGTGGCGTTCCTGGCCTCCGACGACGCGTCCTACGTCACCGGCGAGACGGTCGGCGTCTCCGGCGGCCTCGGGATGGTCTGATGGCCGAGGGTCGCCCCGCCGACGGCCCGCCCACGCCGCTGAGTGAGGTGGTGGCGGACTCGGACCGCCCCTCGGAGGCGACGATCGAGCCGGGCCTGGAGCGGACCATGGACTTCGTGGTCGAGGACCGCCTCGTCACCGACGTCGGCGGCTCCATCGGCATCAGGGTCCTCTCGACCCCGGGAATGATCGGCATGATGGAGCGGAACTCGGCGATCCTCTCCTACGAGCACCTGCCGGACGGCAAGGCCACCGTCGGCTTCGAGGTCTGCGTGAAGCACGTTGCGGCGGCGGCGGAGGGGGCGACCTGCTCCGTCAGCGCGAAGCTCAACGAGGTGGTCGGCGGGCGCAAGCTTCGCTTCGACGTCGAGGTGCGCGAGGGCGAGCGCACGATCGGCGTCGGTAGCCACGAACGCCGGGTGATCGACGTCGGCGTCGTGAAGTCCCAGTAACGCCGCCCAGGGCGGCTTTCCAGGCGTTTACCTAGTCTTCGCCTCGTGCCAGCCCTGCCGAGCACCGTCCGAATTCGTGAAGTCGGCCCCCGCGACGGCTTCCAGAACGAGCCCGAGGTCATCCCGACCTCCGACAAGGTCCGGCTGATCGACATGCTCGCCGGCACGGGGCTGCAGCGCCTCGAGGTCACCTCGTTCGTCCGCCCGGACGTGATCCCGCAGCTCGCCGATGCCGCCGAGGTGCTGGCCGCGGTCACGCGACCGGCGGACGTCAGCTACTCGGTGCTGATCCCCAACGAGCGCGGTCTCGAGCGCGCACTTGAGCAGCGGGACCGCTTCGACGAGATCAACGTCTTTCTCTCCGCGACGGAGAGCCATAACAAGCGCAACAAGAACCGCACGATCGCCGAGTCGCTCGACGATCTCGGGCGCACGGTGGCCCGCGCCCGAGAAGAAGGACTTCGGTGCGAGGGGGTGATCTCGGTGGTCTTCGGCTGTCCCTACGAGGGTGAGGTCGCTCCGGACCGCGTGCTCGAGATCGCTGATGCCCTCGCGGAGATGGGCTGCGAGGAGGTCTCCTTCGGCGACACCACCGGGATGGCCAACCCGCGCCAGGTCGGAGAGTTCCTCGCGAGCGCGACCGAGCGGCTCGACGGTGTCGAGCTCACGGCCCACTTCCACAACACCCGCGGGCAGGGCCTGGCGAACGTGCTGGCCGCGCTCGAGCAGGGCGTCA